>JAVLCF010000024.1 GCA_031581195.1 Trueperaceae bacterium
GGCCGCCCTACCGGACGACGGCTACTTCGCGTTGTTGCAGGGCACCGGCCCCGACCTGCCGACCCGGAACGACCTGCCGGACGTCCGTCCGTCCGCCCTCGACACGGCCGCCTGGCTGGCCGAGACCGGCGACCCGGCCGCGGCGCGGCGGGTCCTGGCGTTCGCGCTGCGCGACCTGCGCGCCGAGGGGGGCCCGTGGACCCGCGAACGCGAGGCGCGCCTCGTGGCGCTCGGGGAGGCACTCGTGGCGCTCGGCGAGTACCGCATCCCGCAGCGCGCCGCCGCGACCCGCGTCGACGCGTCCGAGCAACTGCGCACGTGGCGCCTCGCCTACCCCCGCGCCTGGCCGAACCTGGTGGAGCCGGCGGCGGCGGAGGCGGGCGTCGATCCGCACCTCGCGTGGGCCGTCATGCGCCGCGAGTCGGCGTTCTACCCCCGCGCGATCTCCCGCTCGGGGGCGCAGGGCCTGATGCAGGTGATGCCCGCGACGTGGGACTGGTTGGCGGAGCTGCAGGGCGAACCGCCCGCGGACCCGTTCGCCGTGCACGCCAACGTCCGGTACGGCGTGCACTACCTCGGGTGGTTGGATGCGTACTTCGACGGCGACGAGACGCTGTTGGTCGCGAGCTACAACCGCGGCCAGGGCTACGTCGGTCGGTTGTGGGAGAGCGCGGAGGTGAACCGCGACCGCGACGAGCTCCTCCACGCCATCGACGCGCGCGAGACGCGCGAGTACCTGCAGAACGTGACGTACGTCCAGCGGGTGTACGACGGCCTGGCCGCGCTCGAGGCCACCCTCGCCGCCACGCCGCGCGAGTGAGGCGACCGGACCGGGGGAAACGTCCCGTCGCGCCGTCGGAGAACCGCCCACACCGGGAACGCGGCGCCCGCGTAGCCTGAGGGGACACCGTGTCTGCCGGGGGACGGGAGGCCGGATGCCGCACGTCAAGACGCTCGACGGAAACGAAGCCGTCGCTCGGGTGGCCTACGCCCTGAACGAGGTCGTCGCCATCTACCCGATCACCCCCTCCTCGCCGATGGGGGAGCACGCCGATGCGTGGTCGCAGCAGGGCAAAACCAACCTGTTCGGATCGGTGCCGGTGGTGCAACAGATGCAGGCGGAGGGGGGCGCCGCGGGCGCCGTGCACGGCTCGCTGCAGACCGGCGCGCTGACCACGACGTTCACCGCCAGTCAGGGCCTGTTGTTGATGATCCCGAACCTCTACAAGATCGCCGGCGAAATGACGCCCGCGGTCGTGCACGTCGCCGCCCGCTCCGTGGCGACGCACGCGCTGTCGATCTTCGGTGACCACTCCGACGTCATGGCGGCCCGCCCGACCGGCATGGCGCAGCTCTTCGCCGCGTCGGTGCAGGAGGCGCACGACTTCGCGCTGATCGCCCAGGCCGCGACGCTGCGCGGACGCATTCCGTTCATTCACGTCATGGACGGCTTTCGGACGTCGCACGAGGTGCACCGCATCGCACTGCTCGACGACGCCGACCTCGACGCGCTGATCGACCGGGACGCGATCACCGCGTTCCGCGACGCGGCGCTCTCCCCCACCCACCCGGTGGTGCGCGGCACGGCGCAGAACCCCGACGTGTTCTTCCAGGCGCGCGAGCGGATCGAACCGCACGTCCGCGCGATGCCGGGCATCGTCGAGGACGTCATGAAGGCGTTCGAGGCGCGGACCGGGCGGCGCTACCGGCCCTTCGACTACGTCGGCGCGCCCGACGCCGAACGCGTCCTCGTGGTGATGGGCTCCGCCGCGGATACGGCGCACGAGACGGTCGCGTGGGCGAACGCCCGCGGGGAGAAGGTCGGGGTCCTCAAGGTGCGGTTGTTCCGCCCGTTCGACGCCGACCGCCTCCTCGAGGCGCTCCCCGCGAGCGTCCGTACCCTCGCGGTGATGGACCGCACCAAGGAGCCCGGCGCGAACGGTGAACCGCTCCTGCAGGACGTCGTCGCCGCCCTCCACGAGGACGGGTTCGCGGACCGTCCGCGCTTCGAGCGGCCGCCCCACGCGATCGGCGTGCGTTACGGCCTGTCGTCGAAGGAGGTCACGCCGGCGATGCTGATCGGCCTGTTCGCGGAGATGGCCTCCGAGCGGCCCCGCGCCCGCCTGACGCTCGGCATCGAGGACGACCTGTCGGGCAGCAGCGTCGCGTACGACCCCACCCTCGACGTCGAGTCCGACGCCGTCGCCCGCGCGGTCTTCTGGGGGCTCGGGTCGGACGGCACGGTCGGGGCGGCGAAGAACACGATCAAGATCATCGGCGAGGGCGCAGGGCTCGAGGCGCAGGGCGCGTTCGTCTACGACTCGAAGAAGTCGGGGGCCCGCACGATCAGTCACCTGCGCTTCGGGCCCGAACCGATCCGCAGCGCCTACCAGATCCGCAACGCCGGCTTCGTCGGGGTGCACCAGTTCGGGTTCCTGGAGCGCTACGACGTCCTCGCGAACGTCGCGCACGGCGCGACGGTCCTGATCAACGCGCCGTACCCCGCCGAAGAGGTCTGGGACCACGTCCCCGCCGAGGCGCAACGCACCCTGCAGGAGCGCGAAGCGACGGTGTGGACGATCGACGCCTACGCCCTGGCGACGGAACTCGACCTGGGGCCGCGCATCAACACCATCATGCAGGCCGGCTACTTCGCGCTGTCCGGCGTCCTGGAGCGCGACGAGGCGATGGACCGCATCGCCGACGCCATCCGCGCGACGTACGGTGCGCGGGGCGAAGCGGTCGTCGAGAAGAACCTCGCGGCGGTGCGCGCCGCCCCCGACCGCTTGGCCCGCCTCGAGGTCCCCGCGGGCGCGCCGACGGGGCCGGCGGCGACGCCGACCGTTCCGGCGGACGCGCCGGCGTTCGTGCGGGAGGTGACCGCTCCGCTGATCGAGGACCGCGGCGACGACCTGCCGGTCTCCGTGATGCCGCTCGACGGCACCTGGCCGACCGGCACCGCGAAGTACGAGAAACGCAACCTGGCGCAGGAGGTGCCCGTCTGGGATCCCGACCTGTGCATCCAGTGCGGCAAGTGCGTGATGGTGTGCCCCCACTCCGCGATCCGCGCCAAACTCGTCGGCGACGACGAGCTCGCCGACGCGCCGGAGGGGTTCCAGCACGCCCCGGCGCGGTTCCGCGAGGTGGACGACGCGCACTTCACCCTCCAGGTGGCCATGGAGGACTGCACCGGCTGCACCCTGTGCGCGCAGGCGTGCCCCGCGAAGGACAAGAGCGAGGCGGGCCGCAAGGCGCTCATGATGGAGCCGCAGGCGCCCCGCCTCGAGGCGGGGCGGGCGCACTGGGACTTCTTCGTCCGGTTGCCCGACACCCCACGCCACGACGGCCTGAGCTTCACGACGACGAAGAACGTGCAGTTGCTCGAACCGACGTTCGAGTTCTCGGGCGCCTGCTCGGGGTGCGGGGAGACGCCGTACGTGCGGTTGGTGAGCCAGCTGTACGGCGACCGGAGCGTCATCGCGAACGCGACGGGGTGCTCCTCGATCTACGGCGGCAACCTCCCCACCACCCCGTGGACGACGAACGACGCGGGTCTCGGGCCGGCCTGGTCGAACTCGTTGTTCGAGGACAATGCGGAGTTCGGGATGGGCATGCGCCTCTCGATCGACATGCAACGCGAACGGGCCCGTTCCCTGATGCACGACGAACGGATCGGCGCCGACGACCTCCTCGCGCGCCTCGACGCCGCCGAGGGCGGGGAGGAGGCGCAGATCGCCGAACAACGCGCGGTCGTCGCCGACCTCGTCGCGCGCCTCGAGGGGCGCGACGACCCGGTCGCGGGCGACCTTCGGGCCCTCGCCGACCGCCTCGTCCGGACCGACGTGTGGATCCTCGGTGGGGACGGCTGGGCGTACGACATCGGCTACGGAGGCCTCGATCACGTGCTGGCGTCGGGGGAGGACGTCAACGTCCTCGTGCTCGACACCGAGGTGTACTCCAACACCGGTGGGCAGGCGTCGAAGGCGACGGGGCTCGGTGCGGTCGCGAAGTTCGCGGCGGGCGGCAAGCGCAGCGCCAAGAAGGACCTGGCGCGCATGGCGATGTCGTACCAGACGATCTACGTCGCGCAGATCGCGATGGGGGCGAACGACGCGCAAACCGTGAAGGCGCTCCGCGAGGCGGAGGCGTACCCGGGGCCGTCGCTCGTCATCGCGTACGCGCACTGCATCGCCCACGGCATCGACATGGCGAAGGGCCTCGAGCAACAGAAGAAGGCGACGCTGTCGGGCTACTGGCCGCTCTTCCGGTACGACCCGCGGCGCGCGGCGGAGGGCCTCAACCCCCTGCAGTTGGATTCGCGCGCGCCGAAGATCCCGTTCAAGGAGTACGCCCTGCAGGAGAACCGCTACCGGCTGTTGCGCCTCACCGCGCCGCGGACGGCGGACGCCGTCATGGAGGCCGCCCAGGAGGCGGTCGACGCGCACTGGAAGGAACTGGAGCACCTCGCGGCGGAACCGACCCCACCGGGCGTGCACACGCCGGACTGGGTGCCCGACGCGGGTGAGGATGCGAAGGAGGCGAAGGCGTGATCGACCTGTCCACGACCTACATGGGCCTGGAGCTGGCGTCGCCGTTGGTGGCGTCGGCTTCGCCCCTCACGAAGAAGCTCGACGGCGTGCGCGCCCTGGAGGACGGCGGGGCGTCGGCGATCGTCCTGCACTCGCTGTACGAGGAGGAGATCGCCTTCGACCAGCTCGCCCACGACCACTTCCTCGATTTCGGCTCCGAGGCGTTCGCCGAAGCGCTCGATTACGTGCCGTTCCCGCAGACCTCGCCCGGGCCCGAGCAGTACCTGGACCTGATCCGCGAGGCGAAGGCGGCGGTGGACGTCCCGGTCATCGGCAGCTTGAACGGCGACACGACCGGCGGCTGGACGCGGTACGCGACGATGATCGAGGAGGCCGGCGCGGACGCGCTCGAGCTGAACGTGTTCCTGTTGGCGTCCGATCCGGACGTGCCCGGTTCCGAGGTCGAGGCGCACGCTCTCGACGTCGTGCGTGAGGTGTGCGCCCGGACGTCGATTCCCGTGGCGGTGAAGATCTCGACGTTCTGGAGTTCGATCCTCGACGTCGCCCGGCGTCTGGACCGGGCCGGGGCGGACGCCCTGGTGCTGTTCAACCGCTTCTACCAGCCCGACATCGACCTCGAAGCGTTCGAGGTGCTCCCGCGACTCACGCTCTCGACGCCGGAGTCGTCGCGGATCGCGGTGCGCTGGATCGGGATGCTCGACGGGCACCTGGACGCCGACATGGCGTTGACGAGCGGGGTGCACGATGCCCAGGGCGTTCTCAAAGGGATCGCGGCGGGGGCGACGGTGACGATGATGACCTCGCAGATCCTGCGGCACGGCCCCGGGCGCTTCGCGGAGATCGAAGCGGACGTGCGCGCGTGGTTGGAGGAGAAGGAGTACGCGTCGGTGGCGCAGTTGCGCGGGGCGCTCAGCCGGCGGGGCTCGCGCGACGAGGAGGCGTTCGTGCGCGCCAACTACAAGGCCACGCTGGACGCGTGGCGGCCGAGCGCGCGGGGGATCGATCGCTTCGGTCGGCGTTGACGTTCACGCCCACGCAAGCACGGCCGCCCTTTCGGGCGGCCGTGTTCGTGGAGCGGGAGACGAGATTCGAACTCGCGACATCCACCTTGGCAAGGTGGTGCTCTACCAGCTGAGCTACTCCCGCATCTGCGAACGGCACCCGCCGAAGCCGGTGCCGAACGCGGGGGAAAATAACTCCTCGCGCTGACCTACTCTCGCAGGGGGCTGCCCCCCAACTACCATCGGCGCTGGCGTGCTTAACTTCCGAGTTCGGGATGGGATCGGGTGGGTCCACGCCGCTACGAGCACGAAGAGAAAAATAGGGACAGGGAAGCGAAGCGAGACCGTGCCATCCTCGCGGATGATTGCAGAAAAGGTTACGTCCTCGTCCGATTAGTACCGGTCAGCTAAACACGTTGCCGTGCGTACACTCCCGGCCTATCGACCCGGTGGTCTTCCGGGGGACTTACCCTCACGAGGAGGTGGGAAAACTCATCTTGGAGTCGGCTTCGCGCTTAGATGCTTTCAGCGCTTATCCGTTCCGCACATAGCGACTCGACATATGCCCCTGGTGGAACAGCCGAGAAACTAGCGGTGCGTCCATTCCGGTCCTCTCGTACTAGGAACAGCTCTCCTCAATTTTCCTACGCCCACAGCGGATAGAGACCGAACTGTCTCACGACGTTCTGAACCCAGCTCGCGTGCCATTTTAACCGGCGAACAGCCGGACCCTTGGGACCTTCTCCAGCCCCAGGATATGACGAGCCGACATCGAGGTGCCAAACACCGCCGCCGATGTGAACTCTCGGGCGGTATCAGCCTGTTATCCCCGGGGTAACTTTTATCCGTTGATCGATGGCCCTTCCACGAGGTACCACCGGTTCACTAGGACCGACTTTCGTCCCTGCTCGACGTGTATGTCTCGCAGTCAAGCTCCCTTGTACCCTTACGCTCTATGCACGATTTCCGACCGTGCTGAGGGAACCTTTGTGCGCCTCCGTTACGATTTGGGAGGCGACCGCCCCAGTCAAACTACCCACCTCACGCTGTCCCTCGTCCGGATGACGGACGTAGGTTAGACGCACGAACCCATCAGGGTGGTATTTCACCAACGACTCCACCAAGTCTAGCGGCCTGGCTTCACAGTCTCCCACCTATCCTACACAGATCGGTCCAAGCGCCAACATCAAGTTGTAGTAAAGCTCCACGGGGTCTTTTCGTCCTGCTGCGGGTAGGCCGCATCTAAACAGCCAATTCAATTTCACCGAGTCTCTGGTTGAGACAGCGCTCCAGTCGTTACACCATTCGTGCAGGTCAGAACTTACCTGACAAGGAATTTCGCTCGGTTCCTCCCGCCCCGTTTCCAGGGGGGCCGGACTCTATCTTGATCGAGGGACGTTCATCTCGGCGGCGATCGATCGGATCGCCTGGAGCCCCTCCGGATGGAGGTGCTCGCCCGCCGTCATCATGAGGACCACGCGACGGAACTTGCGGAAAGCGATCTGCTTTCGCGTCCGAAGCGTGTGCTTCATGAAGAACGGACAGATGACGTCGTGGAGATGCTCGAGCTTGCGCACGCGATAGGCCATTCGGGCGTCGTGATTCGTTCGAACCACGCCCACCCCGAAGTACGCCTTCAGCGCGTGGAGGAGCTGAACATCGTCCGGGTGTTGGACGATCGTGAATTCAGGCTCGACCTGAACCCCGTCCGTCACGTCGGCATGCGTTTCGATCCCGACGTGAAAACGTCCTTCACCGTCCGTGAACCCGACGACCCACTGGGCCTCGAGATTCACCCGTCGATCCCAAACGTTTGGTCTCTGAGGGTTCTTGACATCGTCAAGTCTTCCCTGCGGATTGTCCCCATGACCGTCGGATTGTGACTGACGGCGCGTACGCCGACGAGTACCGATCGGTTTTGGAGGAGTTTCCCGCATATAGTTTGGTTTGACTAAGGCTAGCCATTAACCTTAGGACGGTTATAGTTACCGCCGCCGTTCACCGGGGCTTCATTTCGGCGCGTGAACGCCTCCACTTAACCTTCCGGCACCGGGCAGGTGTCACTCCCTATACATCCCCTACTCGGGTTCGCAGAGAGCTGTGATTGTGGTAAACAGTCGCTGGAGCCGATTTCCTGTGCCCACCTCGGGCCATCGCGAACGAAGACCCTACGCGTGGGACCCCTTCTCCCGAAGTTACGGGGCCATTTTGCAGAGTTCCTTAACCAGAGTTCTCTCGCGCGCCTTAGTGCTCTTACACTCGCCCACCTGTGTCGGTTTTGGTACGGGCACGATCGCTTCATCACTTAGAGGGTTTTCTTGGCACCGTGGATTCGACCAGTTATCAGTCCCGTAGGACCTTCCCGACGTACGTCACCAACGCGGGAGGCGGATTTTCCTATCCTCCCTGGCTTCGCACGCCGCCGGGCTCTGCCGTGGCTCCGGTTGGCCTATCCTAATGCGTCGCCCCATCGCTCCACGATCGTGGTGCAGGAATATTGACCTGCTGTCCATCGACTACGCCTTTCGGCCTCGCCTTAGGTCCCGACTAACCCTGAGGGGACGACCCTTGCTCAGGAACCCTTGGGCTTTCGGCGGAAGGGATTCTCACCCTTCTTATCGTTACTCATTCCTGCATTCGCACTTCCGATACCTCCACGGCTCCTTACGGTACCGCTTCGACGGCGTACGGAACGCTCCCCTACCCAGCACACCTTGGGTGCACTGCCGCAGTGTCGGTGCATGGCTTAGCCCCGATCATCTTCGGCGCAGAGACGCTCGACTAGTGAGCTATTACGCACTCTTTAAAGGAATGGCTGCTTCTAAGCCAACCTCCTAGCTGTCTTAGCGTCTCCACATCCTTCACCACTCAGCCATGACTTGGGGACCTTAACTGGCGGTCTGGGTTGTTTCCCTCTCGACCGTGAAAGTTAGCTCACACGGTCTGACTCCCGGGGTTTGAACCATCGGCCTTCAGAGTTTGACAGGGTTTGGTAAGCTGGTGAGCCCCCTAGCCCAATCAGTGCTTTACAACCGATGGTGAACCCCCGAGGCTAGCCCTAAAGCTATTTCGGGGAGAACCAGCTATCTCCGGATTCGGTTAGCTTTTCACTCCTAACCACAGCTCATCCCAAGAGTTTTAAACCTCAACGGGTTCGGACCTCCACTCCCTGTTACGGGAGCTTCATCCTGGCCATGGCTAGCTCATCCGGTTTCGGGTCTACTGATCGCGCCTGAACGCCCTGTTCAGACTCGCTTTCGCTACGCCTCCGCCTATCGGCTTAAACTCGGCACGACCAGTAAGTCGCAGGATCATGCTTCAAGAGGCACGCCACCACCCGTTCCCGTCCGAAGACGGGCATAGGGCTGTGACTGCTTGTAAGCGCACGGTTTCAGGTACTATTTCACTCCCCTCACGGGGTGCTTTTCACCTTTCCCTCACGGTACTGGTTCGCTATCGGTCACTCGGAATATGTAGCCTTACGGGGTGGTCCCCGTAGATTCACGCGAGATTCCACGTGGCTCGCGCTACTCAGGTGCCGGCTAGGCCTTCTCGCCTTTCGTCTACGGGGCTATCACCCGCTCTGGCGCGCCTTTCCAGTGCGCTTCGACTAGACGTTCCGGTCCACGTTGCCGGTCCTACAACCCCCCCTCCCGAAGGAAGGGGTTTGGGCTGATCCCTTTTCGTTCGCCACTACTAAGGGAATCGAGGTTTCTTTCTTTTCCTCCAGGTACTTAGATGTTTCAGTTCCCTGGGTTCCCTCCACATGCGCTATGGATTCACGCATGGGTACGCGAGGTTCGCTCGCGTGGGTTTCCCCATTCGGACATCCCCGGGTCAAAGCTTGCGTCCAGCTCACCGAGGCTTATCGCAGGTAGCCACGTCCTTCATCGGTTCGAGTGCCAAGGCATCCACCGTGCGCCCTTAGTAACGTAACCTTTTTGATCGCAAGTACTAAGAGTAATGGCACGCAAGATCGGATCGAAATCCGTCTTGCTCAACGCTCGATTTCGGCGTCCCTGACGGGACGTGATCCGGCCTCGAGCGCGGATGTCTCGCTTCGTCTTCACCTGTCATCGTACGCGCCACTCTCGCGAGCGGCAAAGATGAGTGTATCCCCCTACCGCGGAGGGTGTCAACCCTCGGTCAGGGCGGGCCCGCTGCCGGGCCCCGCCACCCCCCGGAGCCGCACGCCGGCGGCGGCGCCTCACGGCGTCCCGGACGCCATCGCCGCCTCGACGCCGCCGCGGACGCGGGCGCGCGACACCTCGCCGAACGCCACGTCGCGGACCTCGCCCCCCGCATCCACGAACAGCGTGGTCGGGAGGCCGATGGCGCGCGCCGCCCCCTGCATCCCGCCCCGACGATCGAGGAAGACGTCGTCTCCAGGAAGCCCCTCCTCGGCCAGGAACGCGCGGACCGTGTCCGCCGCCTCCGCCTGCGACACCAACGCCAAGCGCACGTCGTCGCGCCCGCCGACCTCGTCGATCAACATCGGCAACTCCCGCCGGCACGGCCCACACCAGGTCGCCCACAGGTTCACGACCGTCGGCGTCCCCGCCCACGTCGCGACGTCCACCGTCCCCCCCTCCAGCCGCTCCACCACGACCCCCGTGTCGGCGAGCGCGGGCGGGGTCGGGGCGACCGGCAGCACCGCGAGCGCCACGACGGCGGCGAGCCCCGCCGCGCCCGACGCGGAGACGACCGCGCCGGGCGCCACGCCGCGGCGCCGAACGGCGAACGCGGCGTACGCCAGGCCGAACGCGACCCCGACCCACGGGGCGAAGCCCCCCTGCCAGAAGGCGAAGGCGTCGAGCGGGCGCGGCGCGAAGACGTCCGCGTTCGCCGCGACGTAGCCGACGCGGGCGGCCACCAGGCCGAGGATCACGGCCTGCCACGCCCACTCCGCGTCGCGCCCGCTGCGGCGACCCAGGACCTCCGCGACGACGAGGCCGACGGCGAGCGCGAGAATCACGAGGGCCCGCTCGCCGGCGAGCACGAACGGACCGAGGGGAAGGGGGGCGAGATCGGGCATGCCTCATGGTCCCACGCCCGCGCGCGCGAGGCGCGCCCCCGCTACACTCGCCCCATGACCCGACCCCCCGCCGTCGCCCTCATCGCGCACGACGCCAAGAAGCTCGACCTGGCCATGTTCGCCCGCGATCACGCCGCGACCCTCCGTCGCTTCCGCCTCATCGCCACCGCCACCACCGGCGCGCTGCTCGCCGAGAAGGCCGGACTGACGCTCGAGGCGCTCCGCTCGGGCCCCGAGGGGGGCGACCTTCAGGTCGGCGCCGCCATCGCCCAAGACGAGGTCCTCGCGGTCGTGTTCTTCCGCGACCCGTTGACCGCCCAACCCCACGAACCCGACGTCAGCGCCCTCCTGCGCATCTGCGACGTGCACCGCGTTCCCCTCGCGACGAACCTCGGCACCGCCGAAGCCGTCATCGCGTGGCTGGCCGACCGGCCGACGGGCGACGACGTCCCCGCGGTGCCCGACGACGCACCCGGCGACGGCGCGAGCGCGTAACCTGTCGTCGTGAGCAAAGACGCCCTCGCCGCCTTCCTGCACGAGATGCGCACGCGGCACGCCGACCGCATCGACGCCATGGAGTTGCCCGACGGCACGCACGCGTACCTCCGCGAGTGCGCCGAGCAGGGCGACGTCGACACGCTCGCCTTCATGCTGAAGCTCGGCTACCTGATGGGGTTGCAGCACGGGTACGGCGCCGGCCGCGCCGGCGACGCCGAACCCGACGGCTCCGGACCGAGCGGCCCGCTCCAAGCCTGACGCGCCGCTTCGGGCGCCCTCAGGCGTCCTCGCTCGCGGGGGCCTCGTGCAGGAGCTCCACCTCGACCTCGATCTCGGCGCGCAGCGACGCCGCGACGCTGCAGTACTTCGTCATCGCCATGCCCGCGAAGCGGCGGGCGGTGCGCTCGTCGAGGCCGGGGACGTCGAAGACGTGGGTCGCCACGATCTTCGTGAACGGCGCCGGGGTGGCGTCCTCGCGCTCCCCGCTCAACTCGACGCGGTAGTCGCGGATCTCCAGCTTGCGCTTGCGCAGCATCTCCACGACGTCGTAGGCGGCGCACCCGCCCACGGCGTTCAGGACCAGTTGCATCGGTCCCATGCCGGTCTTCGCGGTCGCCTCGCCGTCCATGGCGACGCGAAGGCCGTCGGGGGTGATGCCGATGAAGCGCTTGTCGACGAGGTGCTGCACGGTCGTGGTCTGGGGTGCGCGGGCCATGGAGGCGAGGATGGCCCGCGCCGCCGGCGCGACGCGTCGCGCCGGCGACCGGCCGGGTAGCCTGGCGCCGTGATCCCGCCCGCCCCCGACGCACCGAAGGCCGCCTGGCGGCGCTGGGCCCGCGGCGTCCGCGGCGCCCTCGACGCAGCGGCGTGGGGCGCCGGCGTGCGGGCGACGCTCGCCGCCTGGCCCCCCTACCGGGAGGCGGCGTGGGTCGCCCTGTACGCGGCGATGGGGTCGGAGGCGGACCTCGCTCCGTGGCCGGAGGACGGCCCCCGCGTGGCCCTCCCGCGCGTCGAGCCGGACGGCCGGATGACCTTCCGAGCCGCGGAGGGCCCGCTCGAGCGCCACCCGCTCGGCATGCGCCAACCCACGCGCGACGCCGCCGACGTCCCGCCGGCCGCCCTGGACGTCGTCGTCGCCCCCGGCCTGGCGTTCGACGCAGCCGGTGGACGGCTCGGCTACGGCGGGGGAACGTACGACGCCTGGTTCGCCGAGCACGCTCCACGCGCCGTCCGCGCGGGCGTCGCCCACCCCGACCTGATCGTCCCGACCCTCCCGACGGAGCCGCACGACATCCGCATGGACGTCCTCGTGCTCGCGAGCGGCGTCCGGCCGGTGGGCGCCGCCGACCCCCGTCGCCCCTGACGCCTCAGGGGCCCGCGAGGCGCGCCCGGATCGCCGCCAGGCTCGGGAGCGACGGGTGCGCCCCGGCGCGTCGGGTCGCTTCGGCGCCGGCGGCGTTCGCGAACGCCGCCGCGCGCGGGAGCGGATCCCCCGCCGCGAGCCGCGCGGCGAGCGCCCCGACGAACGCGTCCCCCGCTCCGGTCGTATCGACCGGAACGACCGCGTGCCCGGCCAGATGCTCGACGCCCGCCTCGCTCGCCAGCACCGCCCCCCGCGCGCCGAGGGTGAGGACGACCCAGCCGCCGCTGCGCGCCGCCACGCGGCGCGCCCGGTCGGTGGCCGCCGCCACGACGTCGTCGGTCGCCCGCGGCGCTGCGTCCGGCGTCCCCCCCTCCGCGGCGTCCGCCGTCGCCTCACCGAGCACGACGGCCGCCTCGTGTTCGTTCACCACCACGCCGTCGCACGTCCGCAGGACCGCGTCGTCCAGCGGGCCGGCCGGCGCCAGGTTCGCGAGGGTCCCCACCCCCGCGGCGCGCGCAGCGGCGAGCGCCGCCGCCACGGTGGCGTCGGGCACCTCGCGTTGCACGACCCACCAGGCCGCGCCGGCCGCGCGGGGGTCGGGAAGGTCCGCGGGCCGGAGCGAGGCGTTGGCGCCCGGCACCACGACGATGCGGTTGGCGCCGGCGTCGTCCACCTCGATCCACGCCCGCCCGGTCGGCGCGTCGTCCTCGCGGACGGCGGACGCGTCGACACCGGCGTCGGCCAGCGCGTCACGCAGGCGCCGGCCGGCGGCGTCGCGCCCGACCGCCCCGACCATCGCGACCCGCGCACCGGCGCGCGCCGCCGCGAGCGCCTGATTCGCGCCCTTCCCCCCACCGTGCTCGGCGAAGTCGAGGGCGAGGACGGTCTCGCCCTCCCGGGGCAGGCGCGCCACCCGGGCGACGCCGTCGAGGTTGAGGCTGCCGACGACGAGGACCCCACCGGCGGCGCCCGGCGGTCCGTCGATCGCCGCCCCGCTCATCGCGCCCCCCGCGCGCCGGCCCCCTCGGGGCCGACGCGGGTCCAGTCGATCCCGTCCGGGTACGTCGGGAGGGGCGGGACGGGGGCGACGTCGCGGCGGGCGGGGAGGCGCCGCTGCACCGCGGCGCGCGCCCGAAGGCCCGCCTCGAGCGCCGACGTCCAGCCGGCCGGCGGTCGCGGCAACCCCAACGCGTCGCGATGGCGGGGACCGACGAGCGCCGCGACGCTCCACGCCGCCGCCCGCCGGGCGACGGGGCCGCGCGTCCAGGCCCCCCCGGGCGCGCGGCGGAGGACCTCGCCGAGGGTCGCGTCGAGCAACGCGCGGTTGGCGGGGTCGTAGCGCACCTCGCGCGCCTCGAACGCGTCGGCCTCG
The DNA here is from genome assembly GCA_031581195.1 of Trueperaceae bacterium. NCBI lineage: Bacteria > Thermotogati > Deinococcota > Deinococci > Trueperales > Trueperaceae > Trueperaceae bacterium. The sequence goes on from JAVLCF010000024.1 coordinate 13,820, forward strand.
TCGATGAGGGCCTCGAGCGTGTCGGGCAGGTCGGGGATCGCCATGCGGCGACCGACCTCCCGCCAGAAGTGGAAGCTCGCGAGGCGCTCGACGTCCGTCAACCGCCGCCAACCGAAGCGCGCGTTCCAACGGATCGGTTCGAGCACGAACAGCGCCAACGTGTACCGGTACGCCTCGCCGGGGATCGCGTGCGGGGCGTGCGCACGGTTCATGGCGCGCAGCGCCGCCCGCCCGGCCGGCGCGTCGAGCCCCTCGAGGCCGAGGGTCGCCACGACGGCGACGGTGTCGTCGAAGCGCTTCGCGGTGCGCTGGAGGAACTCGCCCGTGGCGACGAGACGGCGGGCGTCCCGGGGCACCGCGAACGTCTTGAGGAGCGCGAGTTCGTAGGCGCGGCGCGTATCCCAGGGAAAATCGATGCCGGCCGACAGCCGCCCGACGTGGGCGGCGTCCTCCGCGGGGTCCAGGCCGTCGATCGCGGGCAGGACCCGGCTCACGCGGCGGGGCGTCACGGGGCCCAGGCGATCCCGACGCGGGTGAGGTGGGACGGCAGGGAGCGTTCCGAGACCGCGCCGCTGATGCGCGTCACGATCGCGCCGTCGGCGTCCAACAGGATCGAGGTTGGGAGGCCGTACGTCTGGTAGGCGGTCGCGACGACGCGGCTCGTGAGGACGCCGTCGGGCGCTTCGGTCCCCTCGACCGGATCGCGTAAGCGCAGCGGCGCATCGACGTCGAGGTCGGCCAGGAACGGCTCCACGACGGAGGCGTCCTCCCCGACGTTCAGGAGCACGACGTGCAGCTCCCCCTCCAGGTCGCGGGCGGCCTGGTCGAGGAGCGGGAGTTCCGCGACGCAGGGAGGGCACCAGGAGGCCCAGAAGTTGAGGAACACCGGGGTCCCGCGCAGCTCCGACAGCGCGACCGGCGCGCCGTCGGCGTCGAGCATCGTGAAGTCCGGCGCGACCTGCCCCTCGCGCACCCCGAAGTCGGGGGCGTCGGCCTGCGCGGCGGCGAACGCGCTCAGGGCCAGCGCGAGCGCGAACGCGAGGGTGCGGACGGGAGCGGCGGGGGCGAGTGGCGTGACGCGGTCGGCGCGGAACATGCCGTCAAGTGTAGGGTGCGCCGGTCCGGGGGCGTGTGGCCCGGGCGGCGGGGAGGCCGCATGACGCCGAACGAACCGAACGCTCCCGCGCCGGGCGCGCCGCTCCGCAGCCGCCTGGTGACGCGGTCGCCGGTGCCGTACGCGTGGGTGGTACTGACCACGGCGATGATCACGACGCTGGCGACGGTGCCCGGCCAGACGGTCGGCGTGTCGGTCTTCCTCGATCCGATCATCGACGACCTGGGGGTCTCGCGCAGCGTCGTGTCGGGCCTCTACACGCTCGGGACGCTGACCGGCGCGCTCATCCTGCCGTTCGTCGGGCGCTTCATCGACGCCCGCGGACCGCGCGTGGCGGTGGGCGTGATCGCGCTGGCGTTCGCCGTCGCGGCCGCCGCGATGTCGCAGGTCGCGTCGTTGGCCGGCCTCGCGATCGGCTTCGTCGCGATCCGCGGCCTGGGCCAGGGGTCGCTCGGGCTCGTGAGCCTCCACGCGGTGAACCTCTGGTTCGTCCGGCGGCGGGGGCTGGCGGTCGGCGTCACGGGCCTCGGGATGGCGATCGCGACGGCGTTCGCGCCGGCGCTGCTCGAACGCCTCATCGCCGCCGTCGGGTGGCGGGCCGGCTACGCGGCGCTGGGGGCCGGCGTCGCCGCGGTCGCGCTGCCGCTCGGGGTGACGTTCTTCCGGGAGCGTCCGGAGCGCTACGGCGTCCGCCCCGACGGGGACCGACGCCCCGCGTCGGCGGCCGGGGAGGACGACGCGGCGGCCGGCGGCCGGCGCGAGGCGGCCTTCACGGCGCGCGACGCGACGCGCCACCCGGCGTTCTGGACGATTGCCGGCGCGAGCATGACGGTGGCGGCCCTCGTGACCGGGTTGGTGTTCCACCATTTCGATTTGGTCGCTCAGCACGACGTCGGGCGTCGCGCCGCGGCGGCGGCGTTCGTTCCGTTGGGGTTGGCGGTCGGGGCGAGCAACCTGCTCGCGGGGGCGGCGTTCGACCGCATCGCGCCCCGCTTCCTGTTGGCGGGGATGCTGGTGCTTCAGGCGGTCGCGTTGGTCATGGCGGCGTTCCTCCAACCCAGCTGGCTGCTGCTCTACGGCATCGTGATCGGCCTCACCCAGGGCACCTCGGGATCGGTGACCGGCGCGATCTACGCGACGTACTTCGGGCGTGCGCACCTGGGGGCGATCAAGGGGACGGCGACGACGTTGACGGTGGCGGGGACGGCGATCGGGCCGCTGCTGTTCGCGGTGGGGCGCGACCTGGCGGGCGGGTACGCACCGGTGCTGATGGCCTCGGCGCTGGTGCCGATCGGCTTCGCCGCCGCGTCGCTTCGGCTGCGCCCGCCGGTCGCCCCGGGACGTTCGTCCCTGGATGCTTCCCCCGGAATGTGATGGCGCCCTTGCGCAAAGGGGGCTCCGCGGGGCAGGATGGCGGTACGACACATGCCGATGGTGGAACCGGGCCACGACCCGGTCGGTCCTCGCAGAATCCACCGGGACGCGTGTCGACATGGAGGAGGTAGCGATGTCCGACGCCCTACGAACCGCCCTGAATCAGGTCCGCACGCGCGAGGTAGAGCGCCGCGACGTGCTGCGCATGCTCGGCCTCGGCGCGGCCGCCAGCGCCGGCCTGCCGACGCTGACGCAGTACGCGTACGCCCAAGACACCGCCCCGGCATCCTCGGTGATCGCCGGCAAGTCCGACGACCTCATCGTGCACAACGACCGCACCGGCGTCATGGAGACGCCGCTCGCGATGCTGCGCGAGCACCGCATCACCCCGAAGGACATCCTGTACATCCGCAACAACCAGATCCGTGAGCCGGAAGGCCGCAGCACCGACGGCGCCAGCCTCGTCGGCTGGACCATCGAACTCATGGGCTCGGTCGCCTTCCCCCGCATCGTCGACGCCGCCACCCTCCAGGACCTCCCGCAAGAAGAGGTCACGATGGTCCTGCAGTGCAGCGGGAACGGCCGCAGCTTCTTCGCCCGTTCGGTCCGCACGCGCGGCACCCAGTGGGCGCACGGCGGCATGGGGCAGGTCACGTTCCGCGGTCCGAAGCTCTCGAGCCTGCTCGAGTCGTACGACCCGCCGGTCGCCCCGCGCGACGTCGCGAACTTCGTCACCGCCGAGGGCGCCGACCAGCCGCCCGAGGGCGCCTCGCGTCCCGACTTCGAGCACAGCCTGCCGATCGAGGACGTCATGGACGGCGCCATCCTGGCCATCGAGATGAACGGCGAGCCGCTCTCCGGCGCGCACGGCGGCCCGGTCCGCCTCGTCGTCCCCGGCTACTACGGCACGATGAACGTCAAGTGGCTCTCGCGCCTGCGCTTCGAGACGGCGGAGTCGAACAACGTCAACCAGATCCCCCGCTACCGCATCCCGAACGACCCGATCGAGCCGGGCACCCCGATCGACTACACGCACGAGAACAGCACCCCCAACTGGCGGCAGCGCATCAAGAGCACCATCTTCGCGCCGCTGAACGAAGCGACCGTGTCCGCCGGGACCGTCGAGGTGACGGGCGTCGCCTGGAACGACGGCGTCGCGCCGCTCACGTCGGTGCAGGTCTCGACCGACGACGGCGCCACCTGGCACGCCGCGGAGTTCGACGCGCCGACCGGGGCGTACGGCTGGCACGAGTTCCGCGCCACCGTCGACCTCCCCGCCGGCGAGCACCGCATCTGGTCGCGCGCCATCGACGCCCGCGGGCAGGCGCAACCGATCGACGGCTCCATCCGCTGGAACCCGTCGGGGTACGAATGGAACGGCGCCGACTACGTCGACGTCGTCGCCAGCTGACCCCCCACCCCCCGCTTCGATTCCGTCGCCGAGCCACCCCGCGTGGCTCGGCGACGACGCCACGAAAGGGTTCCCCTTCGATGCTACGAATCGCGCTCCGGACGACCCTCGCGTCGCTCCTGCTCGGGTTCGCCGCGGCCGCCCTGGCCCAAGATGCGGCGCTCCCCGACGGGCCCGGCGTCGACGTCGTCTACGCGAAGTGCCAACAGTGCCACCCGCTGAGCTACGTCACGAACTCCGCGGGCCTCCCCGACTTCCTGTGGGCCGACACCATCTCGCTGATGAAGCAGCTCGGGATGCAGGTCACCGAGGCCGAGGAGGAGCAGCTGTACGACTACCTGACCACCTACCTCGGCACCGAACCGCCGCCCGAACCGGCCGCCCAAGCCACCGAGACCGCCGAAGCGGTCGATGGCGCGACGGTGTACGCCACGAACTGCAGCTCCTGCCACGGCGCCGACGGCGCCGGCATCCCCGGCGCCTTCCCGCCCGTCACGCAGCACGCCGCCGACCTCGCCTACGCCGACCGCGCCTACCTGGTCGACCTGATGCTCTACGGCCTCAACGGCGCCATTCGCGTGGGCGGCATGACGTACAACGGCGTCATGCCCGCCTGGCCGCAGTTGGACGACGCGGAAATCGCCGCGCTGCTGAACTACGTCACGATGGAGTGGGACGAAGCGGGCACGCTGCCGCCGAACTTCGATGCGTACACCGCCGAGGAGGTCGCCGCCGCCCGCGGGCAGGGGCTGACCGCCGCGGACGTGCTCGAAGGCCGACCGGACGTCCGATGAACGGCGCCGCGAACGCCCGCATCCGCGCGGTGTTCGCCGGTGGCGAGGGCCTGCGCAAGCGGGCCCTCGACCGCCTCGACGTCGACGCCGGCGGCGCTCTGGGCGACCGCCACTACGGCCGCGACGCCGACCGCGCCCTGCTGCTGGTGCCCCGCGCCGACTACGACGCGATCGCCGAGGCCGGCATTCCCCTCCGGGACGGCGACCTGGGGGAGAACCTCGTCGTCGACGGCCTCCCCAGCGCCCTGCCCGCCGGCACCCGCCTGCAGGTGGGCGACGTGGAGCTCGAGGTCACCGGCGCCTGCACCGTCTGCGCGTCGCTCGGCGCGATCGATCCGCGCCTCCCGAAGCTCGCCTACCGACGCCGTGGCGTGTACGCCCGCGTTCGGTATGGAGGTCCGTTGCGGCCCGGCGACGGGGTCCGTATCGTGGGCGGACCGGTTCACCCCGAGCCGGTGCCGGCCCGCCCCGCGGACGGCCCGCCCCCTGCGGCGCCCGACGCCGCATGAACCCGACGAGGACGAGGCCATGACCAAGCCTCTGGTCGATCAACACGGACGCGTCGTACGGGACCTTCGGATCTCCGTCACGCCGCGCTGCAACTACGCCTGCTTCTACTGCGATCCGCTCGGCGACGGCGCCCCCGACCCCATCGGGACCATCAGCGTCGAGGACGTCGACGTGATCCTGACCGCCGCGGTCGAGCTCGGCATCGAGTCGGTCCGCTTCACCGGCGGCGAACCGCTGCTCCGCAAGGAGCTGCCCGAGATGGTGCGCCTCGCCAAGCGGGTGCACGGCATCGAGGACGTCGCCCTCACCACCAACGCGAGCCTGCTCGCGCGCCGCTTGGACGGCCTGATCGACGCCGGCCTCGACCGCATCAACGTCAGCCTCGACGCCGCGGACGCCGAAGCGTTCCGCGAAGCGACCGGCGGCGGCACCATCCAACAGGTGTGGGACGGCATCCACGCCGCGGAAGCGGCGGGCATGACGCCCATCAAGATCAACGCCGTCGTGGTGCGCGACATCAACGACGAGCAACTCGTGCCGCTCGCGGAACTGACGCGCGAACGCCCCTGGCACGTGCGGTTCATCGAGTACATGCACCTCAACAACGCCGACCCCGACGCGTACGAGAAGCACTTCGTGTCGGGCAAGGAGAGCCGCGCGCGGATCGAGGCGGCGTTCGGGGAGCTCACCCCGGTCGACAACGACCCCTCCGCCCCCGCCCGGTTGTTCCGCGCCGACGGGTTCGCCGGTGCGCTCGGCTTCATCGATCCCGTCTCCAACCCGTTCTGCGGCGCGTGCAGCCGCATGCGGGTGACGAGCGACGCGAAGCTGCGGCCGTGCCTGCTGACCGACCGCGAGTACTCGATGCGCGAAGCGCTGAACGCCGACGAGCCGCTCCCCGCGGTGATCGACGCGTTCCTGGTCGCCGCCCACCGGAAGGTCGCGAGCGGCATCACGACCCCCGTGGAGCGCGACCGCACGATGGTCGCGATCGGCGGGTGAGCGACGCCGCACCCCGCGCGGCGCGGCGCCTGGAGGTCGTCGAGGCCCCCCTCGACCTCGACGTCCTCCAAACCGCCGTCGCCGACCCCCGCGCCGGCGCGATCGCCAGCTTCCTCGGCACCGTCCGCAGCCCCAACCGCGGGCGCACCGTGCACCACATCGTCTACGAAGGCTACGACGCCATGATTCGCGCCGAAATGGAGCGGATTGCCGACGACGCGGAGGCCCGCCACGGCCTCACCGGCGTCGCGATCGCGCACCGCCTCGGGCGCTGCCTTCCGGGCGAAGCATCGATCGCGATCGTGGCCTGCAGCCCCCACCGCGACGCGGCGTTCGACGCCGTCCGCGAGCTGTTGAACGCCGCCAAGGCGCGCCTCCCCGTCTGGAAGCACGAAACCGACGAGGAGGGCCCCCACTGGGTCGAGGGGCAGGTCGTCGACACCGCACGCCTCTGACGTCGCGGCGGTAGCATGCCCGCCATGCCTGCGCGACGCCCCCGCCCCCACCGCCGTCCCGCCGCGCACCCTCGGTGCGCGGCGTCGTCGTGAGCGGCCCCCCGGACGCCGGCGGGGCGGCGCCCTCGGACGCACCGACCGACGCGACGCCGGGCGCGACGCCCGCCCTTCCCCTCCGGAGGGTGTTCGGCACCTGGTGGCCGCTGGCCGCCAGTTGGGCGTTGATGGGGATCGAACTGCCGATCGTCAGCGCCGTCATGGCGCGCCTCGCGAACCCGGAGGTCTCCCTCGCGGCGTACGGAGGCTTCGTCTTCCCGGTGGCGTTGATCATCGAGGCACCGATCATCATGCTGCTCGCCGCCTCCACCGCCCTCGGTCGCGACGAGGCCGCCTACCGACGCATGCATCGCTTCATGATGATGGCGGGGGGCGCCCTCACGGCGCTCCATGCGGTGCTGGCGTTCACGCCGGCGTTCGACGCGATCCTCGTGCCCCTCATCGACCCACCCCCCGAGGTGATCGAAACCGCACGCACCGGCCTGATGGTGATGCTGCCCTGGACGTGGACGATCGCCTACCGTCGCTTCCACCAGGGGCTGTTGATCCGTTTCGGCCAGTCCGGCGCGGTCGGCATCGGGACCGGCGTCCGACTCGCGACGGTCTCCACCGTCGCGCTCGGCGGTCTGGCGCTCGGGCTGCTGGCCTTCCCCGCCCTCCCCGGCATTTGGGTCGCGACGCTGGCGATCGCGCTCGGCGTGAGTGCGGAAGCGCTCTACACCGGCCTCCGCACCCGCGGCGTGGTGCGGTCCCGCGTGCTGGGCGTGGCGAGCGCCGGCGATCCCCTCTCGTGGCGCGCCTTCGCGTCCTTCTACCTGCCGCTGGCCCTGACGAGCCTGCTGCTGCTCCTCGTCCAACCGATCGGGGCGGCGGCGATCTCGCGCATGCCCGCCGCGCTCGCGTCGTTGGCCGCGTGGCCGATCGTGAACGGCCTCGTGTTCCTGCTGCGCAGCGCGGGCTACGCCTACAACGAGGTGGTCGTCGCGTTGATGGACGAGCCGGCGGCGGAACCGACCCTGCGCCGCTTCACGGTCCTGTTGGCCGTCGGGACGTTCGCGGTGGGCGTCGCGTTCGCCGCGACGCCGCTGGCGACGGTGTGGTTCGAGACGTTCTCCGGCCTCTCCCCCGCCCTCGCCGACCTCGCCCGGAACGCCTTCTGGGTCGGCCTGATCTGGGCGCCGCTCGACGTGACGCGCAACGCCCTCCAAGGACGCCTCGTGTACGCGCGACGCACGCGCGTCATCGGGACGTCGGTCGCGCTGTTCCTGGTCGTCGCCAGTACGATCCTGACCGTGGGGGTGGTGCTGCAGCCGGCGCAGGGCCTGGTCGTGGCGATGGGGGCGTTCGTCGTCGCGCAGGCGGCGCAGGTCGCGTGGCTCGCCGTTCAGCTGCGACGGCTCGAAGACTGACCCGCCCGCGACGTCCACCGTCCCTTGACGCGGTCCCCCCGAACGCCTACCGTCGACGCAGGAGGGCAGCCGTGCACGACCCGCGACAGCGCGATCCCCTGGTCGGCGTCTTCAAGGCGTTGGCCGACGACAACCGCCTTCGGATCGTCGGGCTGCTCGCCGCCCGCGCGATGGCGGTGGAGGAGCTCGCGGACTACCTGGGGCTCGAAAGCCCCACCGTGTCGCACCACCTGCGCGCCCTGTTCAAGGCCGGGCTCGTGCGGGCGTACGCCGTCGCGCACCGCCGCTACTACGAACTCGACCGGCAGCGCCTGCAGACGTTGGCGGACGACCTGTCGTCGGACGAGCGGTTGCTGCAGCTCGCCGCCGGTACCGAAGCGGGCGCGTACGCCCGGAAGGTCTTGGCGACGTACCTCGACGACGGCCGCATCGCGGTCTTGCCGGTCCAACCCAAGAAGCTACGGGTGCTGCTTCGCTGGGTCGCGTCGAACCTCGACGCCGACCAGCTCTACGAGGAGGGTGCGCTCCACGCCGCGCTCGCCGCGATGCACGACGACGTCCCTCGGCTCCAACGGGAGCTCGAGGCGGCCGGCCTGCTGGACCGCACCGACGACGGTCGGTACCGCCGCCGCTTCGCGCCGCCGCCGACCGCCACCGCCGACTGACGCCGCCGACGGACGCGGACCGCGCCCGCACGGGGGCGGGCGCGAAGGGTCGAACGGACGGGCGCCGTGGGTCGAGGTCAGGCGCCCGAGCGCCGGGGGCGTTCCCGTGCCACGCGTACGTAGCCGGGCGCGATCGCTTCCAACACCAGGCCGTCCGGGGGCGTCGCGAGTAGGGCGTCGACGACCCGCCGGGTCGTGGCGTCGTCGAGCTCGCATGCGTCGCGCAAGCGATCGAGGCGCACGAGGACCGGGGTGCGCGGGTCCCGCAACCAGCGGTCCACGCGCGCGCGCACGTCGGCGTCGACGTCGGCGGCGTCCGCAGGCGACACCGGCGCCGCGACGGAGGGCGCCGACGCCGTCGTCCCGACGCCCGCGGTCACGCCGGCCGACGCCTGCGGTCCGGCGCTCCACCCGACGTCGCGGGGGTCGGCGAGGTCGTCGACCGTCACCGGCGGCGGCGCGCCGCGCCCGGGGTCGCGCACGGCGCGCGTCGGGGGGCGCGGGCTGCGCGGGGCGCGCGGCCGGGGCGCGTCGGGGCGCGCCGGACCCCCGGCGAACAGGCCGGGCTGCACCGGCGCGGGCGCATCCCCCCCGTCGGAGGCCGCCGCATCGGAGG
>JAVLCF010000025.1 GCA_031581195.1 Trueperaceae bacterium
GCACCGCGAGCGCGGCCGAGCCCCCCTGGGCCCGCCGCCGGGGGCGCCCCGTCCGGCGTCCGCGTGGGGCACCATGGGGGGACGGCGCCCCGCCGTCCCGGAGGTACGCATGGCCCCATCCGACGTTCCGACCCCCCGCCCCCCGCTCGCCCTCGAGATCCGGACCGGCGACCCGCGCGAGGCGGACGCCGACGTCCTCGTCGTCACCGTCCCCGTCGCAGCGGACGGGGCGACGTCGCTCCCCGCCCCCCTCGCGGCACTCGACGCCGCCTTGGACGGGGACCTCGCCGCCCACCTGGCGCTCGGGCGGGTCGGCCGTCCCGGCGCGGCGACCCGGGAGATCCCGACCCGCGAGCGGGTGGCCGTCCCGCGCGTCCTGCTGCACGGCCGGCCCGAGGGGGGCGGGGCCGACGCGGCCCGCCTCGCCGGCGCGGAGCTCGGGCGGGCGCTCGCCCCGCTCGGGGCGCGGCGCGTGGCGTGGGTCGGGGGGGCGGAGGACGCCCCCGACGTCGCGGACGCCCTCCTGACCGGTCTCGCGTCGGGCGCCCACCGCGCGTGGAGCGAGGCGCGCGACGACGACCGTCCCGCCGGCGTGGAGCAGGTCACCTGGTGGACGGACGCCGCCGCCGCCGAGCGGCTCGCCGGGCCGTTGCGGCGGGCGGCGGCCACGCACGACGCCGTCGCCTGGGCGCGGGACCTGGTCGATGCGCCCGCGAACCGAATGACGCCCGACGACCTGGCCCGCGCGGCGGAGGCGATGGGTCGCGAGGTGGGTCTGGAGGTCGCGGTCTACGACGAGGCCTGGATCGACGCGCACGGCCTCGGGGCGTTGGCGGCGGTGGGGCGGGGCTCCGCGCATCCCCCGCGCCTGGTGGTGCTGCGCACGCCGGAGGACGCCGTGCCGGCCGACGCGCCGACGTTGGCGTGGGTCGGGAAGGGCGTCACCTTCGATTCCGGCGGGTTGTCGCTGAAGGGGCGCGATGCGATGCCCCCCATGAAGGGGGACATGGCGGGCGCCGCGGCGGTGTTGGGGGCGACGCGGGCGGTGGCGCAGGAACGGCCGGACGTGCGGTTGGTGAGCGTCGTCGCCTGCGTCGAGAACATGCCGGACGGCGCCGCCTACCGCCCGTCGGACGTCGTGCGGGCGTCGGACGGAACGGCGATCGAGATCGTGTCGACCGACGCCGAGGGCCGGCTGGCGCTCGCCGACGCGCTCCGGCATGCAGCCTCGTTCGCGCCCGACGCCACGATCGACGTCGCGACGCTGACGGGCGGCGCCGTCGCGGCGTTGGGGCGGGGGACCGCCGCCGCGGCGTTCGGGGACGATGCGGGGTGGATGGCGCAGGTGCGCGACGCCGCCCGCGCGAGCGGGGAGCGGGTGTGGCCGATGCCGCGCTACGAGGCGTACCGCACGGCGCTCGCGAGTCGCGTGGCGGACCTCAAGAACGGCGGTGTGAAGGAGGGGTCGGCCGGCGTCGCGGCGGTGTTCCTGGAGCGCTTCGCGCCGCGCCCGTGGGTGCACCTCGACGTCGCCGGCATGGGCGCCGTCGAGACGCGGACCGGGACGTGGAACCCGGGCGCGACCGGGTACGGCGTGCGCCTGTTGGCGGAGGTGGCGCGCGACGTCGCGACGCGTGGGGTGCGCGCGGAGGGTCGGGGAATGGAGGGTGAGACGGGGACCGAGGGGGTCCCGAAGGACGGGTGAAGGGGGCCCGTGCGCGTCAGCCGAGCGGCCGGAGGTCCTCGACGATCTGCCAGCCGACCCCCTCCGGCGTGCGTTCCAGGGCCGCTTGGAGGGTTTCGGCGAGCCAGGGGGCGTAGCGGCCGGCCTCCTCCTCGCTCGCGGCGAAGGTGAGGACCGTCACTTGGTGCACGCGCTGGGTGGCGGCGAGGGTGCCGTCGTCGAAGAAGGTGAACGGTGGGGCCGGCAGTTCGTCCCAGAGGACGTGGATGTCCGGGTCGAGGCGTTCGGGGAGGTACGTGCCGAGGTCCACCTCGAGCGCCTTCGGGAACCACAGGTAGCCCTGGAGGATGCGGATCGGGCGGGGGGCGTCGGGATCGTCGGGCGCGTCGCTCGCGAGGGGGAGGGCGAGATCGGGGTCGCGACCGGGGTCGGGGGGCGTCACGCCCGGGTCGCCTCCAGGAGCGAGGCGGGGAGGGGGACGTCGGGGACCGTCGCGCGCCACCCGTCCGCGAACGTTGCGAGGTCGGGGAGGTGGACCGGGTGCAGCCCGAAGGTGCGGGCGGCGTCGACGTTGCGTTCGGCGTCGTCGACGAACACCGTGGCGTCCGCGGGGACGAGGGCGGCGTCGACGAGGGCGGCGTAGGCGCGCGGGTCGGGCTTGCGGACGCCGATCTCGTTGCTGAAGACCCAGTGGTCGACGCGGGCCATGCGCGGGTCGTCGCGCACGAGGTCGCAGAGTTCCGGCACGTTGTTCGAGAGCACGCCGACGACGTACGCGGGGGGGATGGCGTCGAGCAGGTCGATCATGGCGGGGCGGTCGGGGATCGCGCCGAGGAACGTCGCGCGGAACGTCGCTTCGTCCAGACCGAGGTCGACGGCCGCCTCGAGGCGGCGGTGGAGCTCGGCGAGGTCGAAGGCGCCCTCCTCGAACGGCGCCATCGCGGCGAGGTAGGGCCCTTCGAGCGTCGCTTCGGGAACGCCGGAGGCGGCGGCGAGGGCGCGGACGGCGGCGGCGTCGAAGGTGCCTTCGGTGAAGACGCCGCCCCAATCGAAGGCGATCGCGCGGATCATGCGGCGTCGCCCGCGGGGGTGGCCTCGGGGGGCGTGACGCGGGGCGGCCCCTGCGGGCCGGACTCTTCGGCGTACCAGCGGAAGAAGATGACGGCGAAGGGGATCCCGAACGCGAGCAGGCCGCCGGTCTTCATGACGGCGCCGGCCAGCACCTGTTCGCTGTGGGGGTGCATCCCGAGCGTCCAGAGGGCGTTGCCGTACGTCGGGTAGAGGACCTGGTCGGCGAACGTGATCGCGCCGAACGTGGGGATCTGCACCACGGGCAGCAGGAACAGGTACGCGAGGCGCAGGACGTGGGGGAGGCGCGGCAGCGCCTCGAGGCGACTCATGAGCGGCCACCACATCATCAGCGAGGTCAGCAGGAAGACGACGTGTTCGGCGTGGTGGAGCGTGGGGTTGCGGAGGGCGCCCTCGTAGATGGCCGGCACGTGCCAGGCGGAGAAGAAGAAGCTGAAGGCGGTGAAGCCGACGACGGGGTGCAGCAGCACGCGGGAGATGCGCGCCCGTCCGCCGCCGAGCAGCAGGGGACGGAGCATCCAGGTGGGGGTCGCGGCGATCAACGCGGGCGCCGCGACGTAGGCGATGCCGAGGTGCTGCACCATGTGCGCGGTCAAGGAGTAGCGCTCGGCCAGGTCGTGCAGCGGCGACCCTTCGAACAGGTACAACACCGCGAGCGTGCCGTAGAAGCCGGCGGCCGCCCGCCGGGGGAACGGCTCGCCGGGCGCGAGGCGCGCGCGGAGCGGTCCGGCGGCGAGACCGTAGACGACCGCCAGCGTCAGCAGGCTGCCGAGCAGGACGGGATCGGTTTGCCATCCGAGGTACAGCTCCGGCATCGCGCCTCCTCCGTGGACGTCAGGGCAGATCGAGCGCCGACCGCAGGGCGTAGACGTCGTCGGCGGTGAGGCCGGCGTCGCGTTGGGCGGCGACCTCGTCGGCGGTGAACGGCGTGAAGTCGTCGGGGAGCGCCGCGTCGTTGCCCCACGCGGTCGAGGCGTGATTCAGGGTGTTCGCGATCACGTCGTCCCCGAGGTAGCCCCAGGCGGGCATCACGCCGGCGTACGTCATGCCCTGCACCTCGATCTCGCCCTGCAGGCCGTACAGCAAGGCGGCGATGACGTACTCGCGGCCCGCGTCGCCCTCGACGAGGGTGGGCATGTGCTCCGCGAGGGGCGGGAAGGCGCCGGGCAGGCCCGCGCCGTTCGCCTGGTGGCAGGACGCGCAGTTCGCGGCGTAGGCGGCCTCCGCGGCGGCGGGGTCGAACGTGGCGACCTCGGTCGCCTGCGCCGCCTCGTCCGTCGTCGCGGCGTCCGCGTCGGCCACCGCCTCGTCCGCGTCGGTGGGGGCGGCCTCCTCGCTCGGGGCCGCCTCGGCGCGGGCCGCGCCGAACGCGGGCGTAGCGAGCGACACCGTCCACCCCTCGCGGGCGGCGGGGGGCGGGGTGACGCGCAGCGTCTGGTTCTTGGGGGGGCCGTCGCGCAGCACGTCGGCGAGGGGGCGGCTGTAGCCGTCGGTCTCGACCTTCGCGAGGGTCGCTTCGTCGACGCCGGCGTCGCCGTAGCCGCCGCCGTGATCGTCGGCCTCGCCGTGCGCGGGTTGCGACACCGTGAGCGCCGCCTGGCGGATCTCGGGCAGGCTGGCGGGAAGGGTCATCAGGAACGTGAAGGCCACGAAGGTGCCCATGCCGATCACCATGCCGCTCGTGAAGAAGCCGGTGTAGGTGGCGTCGTCGTCCTTGAGGTGCATGAAGTAGGCGATGACCATCACGAACTTCGCGAGGCTGAGCGCGATCAACCAGAACAGGATGGCGCCCGGCCCGAGCCAGGGGATCGGGTACTCGATGATGGCGAACTCGACGTACGTGATGACGGCCAGGATCAGCGCGACGACGATGTAGCCGCGGATGCCGTGCGATGCGTGGGAGTCGTGATCGTGGCTCATGACGACCTCAGCCGCCCGCCCCGGGAATGAAGTCCACGAGGTAGACGAGGGTGAAGATGACGATCCAGACGACGTCCACGAAGTGCCAGTAGAGGCCGGCGACCTCGAGGTTCGTCGCGTCCTTCGACGTCCAGGGACGGACGTAGCTGGCGACGACGATCGACAACAGCCAGAGGACCCCGATGGCGACGTGCACCCCGTGCGTCCCGGTCAGGACGTAGAAGGTGGTGCCGAACAGGTTGCCCTGCAGCGTCAGGCCGAGGTCGACGAAGTGGTTGAACTCGTAGACCTGGAAGCCGAGGAAGATCGCTCCGAAGAACGCGACGCCGAACGTCCAGAGGCGGAACTTGGCGACGTCGTTGCGCTTGAGCGCATCGAGGGCGATCACCATCAGGAACGAACTCATCAGCAGCACGAAGGTGCTGACCGTCGTGAGGGGGATGTCGAGGACGTCCTGGGGGTAGGGCCCCGTCAGGCTGCGGCCCTTGTAGATGAGGTAGGTCCCGATGAGGGTGCCGAAGAACATGATGTCGGACGCGAGGAAGATCCACATCATGAGCTTCATGTCGGGCAGCGAGCTGCTGCGCCAGCCGTGCGCGGGGACGGTCCCCGCGGCCTGCGTGGGGGCGTCGGCGGCCATCAGTCGCCCGCCGCTTCCGCGCCGTCGTCGGGGTGCACGTGGTGCCCGCCGACCCCCTCGAACGCCCAGCCGTACGTCGCGCCGACGAGGACGACCAGCATCAGGATCGACAGCGGCCAGTTCTCGAACAGCAGGCCGTAGCCGGCGATGAAGATGGAGGTGGCGAGCAGGAACGGGTACCACGACTGCCCCGGCATGTGGATGCCGTGCGCATCGAAGTCCATGCCCTCCCACTGCGACCCGTCGTCCCCGTGCGACGCCTCCGGGTACTTCTGCGCCCAGAAGGCGTCCCGGTCGGTGACGATGGGTTGCTCGTCGAAGTTGTGGTGCTGGGGCGGGCTCGTCGCGGCCCACTCGAGCGTCCGGGCGTCCCACGGGTCGTTCCCGGCGGGGGTGCCGTTGCGGAAGGCGTAGATCACGCTGAAGAGCAGCATGAACAACGCGGTCCCCATCACGAACGTCCCGGCGGTGGAGACGAGGTTCCAGATCTCCAGCCCGATGCCCGCCTCGTACGTTTGGGTGCGGCGCGGCATGCCCATGAGGCCCGCGAAGTGTTGCGGCATGAAGATCATGTTGAAGCCGATGAACATCGCCGCGAAGGTCCACTGGCCGAAACGTTCGGGCAGCAGCTTGCCGGTGAGTTTCGGGAACCAGTAGTAGACGCCGGCGAAGAACGCGAAGAGCGCGCCGCCGCCCATGACGTAGTGGAAGTGCGCGACGACGAAGTAGCTGTCGGTCGCTTGGGCGGTGAACGGCGGCATGGCGAGCATGATGCCGGTGATGCCGCCGATGACGAACATGAACAGGAACGCCATCGCGTACAGCATCGAGGTCGTGAAGCGGACCGAGCCGCCCCACATGGTGCCGAGCCAGTTGAAGATCTTCACGCCGGTCGGCACGCCGATCACGAAGCTGGTGAGCGCGAAGGCGGTGTTCGCGACGGGCCCGAGGCCGGTCGTGAACATGTGGTGGCTCCAGACCGCGAAGCCCATGAAGCCGATGAAGATGCCGGACAGGATCATGACGGGGTAGCCGAAGATCGGCTTGCGCGAGAAGGTCGGGATGACCTCGCTGATGACCCCGAACGCCGGCAGGATCACGATGTACACCTCGGGGTGCCCGAAGATCCAGAACAGGTGCTGCCAGAGGATCGGCAGGCCGCCCGCCTCGGGCACGTAGAACAGCGTGCCGAACGTCCGGTCGAAGACGATCTGCGTCAGCGCGATCGTGAGCGGCGGGAAGGCGAAGACGATCAGGAACGACGTCACCAGGATCATCCACACGAAGACCGGCATACGCATCATCGTCATGCCCGGCGCCCGCATGCTGAAGATCGTGACGATCAGGTTCATCGCCGTCACGAGGCTGCCGATCCCGCCGATCAGCAGGCCGATCATGTAGAAGTCGGTGCCGTTGCCGGGGTTGTTCGACAGGCTCGTCAGGGGCGCATACGCGAACCAACCGACGTCCGGCGCGCCGCCCAGGAAGAAGCTGCTGTAGACGAAGAGCCCCCCGAACGCGTAGACCCAATAGCCGAACGCGTTCAGGCGCGGGAAGGCGAGGTCGCGCGCCCCGATCATCAGCGGCACGAAGTAGTTCGCGAAGCCGGTCCCGAGCGGCATGATCGCGAGGAAGATCATCGTCACGCCGTGCATCGTGAAGAGCTGGTTGTAGACGTCGGGGCTGACGAGCTCCATGCCGGGCGCCGCCAACTGCAGGCGGATGATGAACGCCTCGATGCTGGCGAGCCCCATGAACGTGAAGGAGGTCAGGATGTAGAGGATCCCGAGCCGCTTGTGGTCGACGGTCGTCAACCAGCTGCCGAGCCCCTTCGTCCACGCCGGCCGAGCCAGCAGGCCGCCGCCGGCGTCGGGCGTGGCGGGGGCGGGAACGTCGCGTCTACCGATCGCCATGGGTGCCTCCAACGAATGCGCGTGCTTCGGTCTCGTCCGGCGTCCCGAGGCTCAACAGGTACGCCGCCACCGCGGCGATCTCCTCGTCCGCGTCGGGATCGTCCTCCGACCAGAGGGCCGGCATGTAGTTCCCCGGTTTGAGGTCGTCGGGGTCGCGCAACCACGCCTCGAGGTTCTCCTGCGTGTTGGGCAGGATCGCCGCGCCGAGCGTCGTGCGGGTGCCGAAGTTCGTCAGGTCGGGGAATTCGGGGGTGCCGACCTCGGTCGTGCCGCGGTAGCCGTCGACGCGGTGGCACGTCGTGCAGCCCTTCTGGGCGAACAGTTGGTGCCCACGCTGGACCTGCGGGTCGGCCTGCACCCGCTGGGCGCCGTCGATGTCGAACGTGTCGGCCCACGCCTCGAAGGCGGCGGGCTCCTCGGAGATGACGCGGAACTTCATGTAGGCGTGCGCCCCCAGGCACAGCTCGGCGCACTGCCCGTAGTACGTGCCGGCCTCCGGCGCGGTGAACGTCAGTTGGTTGCCCTGGTTCGGGATCATGTCCCGCTTCCCCGCGAGGCGCGGCACCCAGAAGCTGTGCAGCACGTCGGCGGAATCGAGCTGCAGCACGACGCGCCGATCGGTCGGCAAGCGCAGTTCGTTGGCGGTCGTGATGCCGTACTCGGGGTACTCGAACTTCCACCACCACTGGTACCCGGTCACCTTCACGACGAGGTCCTCTTCGGTGGGGGTGACCCGTGCTTCGGTGGCGAAGATCGTGCGGACGGTCGGCACCGCGACCATCACGACGATGATGACCGGCACGATCGTCAGGGCGATCTCCAGCTTCGGGTTGCCGTGGCTCTGCTCGGGGATGTCGGTCCGCTGCCCGCGCCGGTAGCGCAGGATCACGTACGCGAGCACGCCGAACGTCCCGATCATCACCAGGGCGCTCAGCCACAACGACCAGTTGAACAGGTCGAGTTGCGCCTGCGCGATCGGGCCGGCGGGGTCGAGGGCGGACTGCGGTCCGGCGAAGTCGCATCCGGACAGCAGCAGCGCCGCGAGGATCGGCACCAGCGCCGATCGGAACCACCTCGTCATGGGCACGTTCGAATCCTCCTCGGGGGGCGGGGTGATGAACGGGGCGCGCCGCGGCGCGCCCGGGTGTTGCGTCTCGAAGAATTTATCACAAGGGGCGTCCGTCCCGATGTGGCCGGGGCTTACGAACGCCCCTACTCCGGCGGGGGGCGTTCGCGCGCCGGTCCGCTGCCTAGATGCCCAGGTCGGGGCGGTCGTCGGCGAAGGCGTAGTAGCCGTGCGTGCCCGGACCGACGTGGACGCCCACGACCGCCCCGAGTTCGTCGGTCCCGGCGTCCTCGAAGTCGATGCCGGCCTCGTGGACCGCCTGGCGCACCCGGTCGGCGGCCGCCTCGTCCTGGATGTGCAGGAAGCTGAGGCGCAGGACCCCCTCGGGGTGCGCCTCGCGGTAGCTCGCGAGGCGGCTCACCATCTCCTTCATCGCCTTCTTCGCGCCGCGCGCCTTCCCGGCCGGCGTGACCGTGCCCTCGTCGAGCGTGAGGATCGGTTTGATGTTCAGCAAACTACCGACCATCGCGCTGGCGCGGCCGATCCGTCCGCCCTTCTGCAGGAACTCGAGGCTCCCGACGGTGAACATGAGTTGCATGCGCTCCCGCATGTGCTCGAGCGCCTCGCGGACGGTGTCGGCGTCCGCACCGGCGTCGCGCATCGCCGCCGCGCGGCGCACCATCATGCCCGCCCCCAGGCTCGCGTTCTGGCTGTCGACGACCGTGACCGGCACCGGCGCGTCCTGCGCCGCCAACGTCGCGGACTGGTACGTCCCCGACAGGTTCGACGCGATCGTGACGACCACGATCGCGTCGGCACCGGCGTCCGCCGCTTCGCGGTAGGCGACCCCGAAATCCTCGGGCGTCGGTTGGCTGGTCGTGGGCGGGTCGGCGCCCCCTTGGATCCCCGCGACCAGCTCGGCGGGCGTGATCTCGATCCAGTCTTGGAAGGTCTCGCCGCGGAAGTGCACGTACAACGGAACGCGGCGGACGCGCAGCCGCTCGAGCTCGGCGGCGGACAGGTCGCAGGTGGAGTCGGTGACGACGGCGATCGGCATGCAAAACACCTCCGGAAAGGGGGTGGCGTCGGCCCGAAGCCGCGCCCGGCTGCGTGGTATGCCGGGGAGTATACGGGGTGGCGCCGCACCGCGCCACGCCGACCGACGCAGGGGAGGGGGACCGACGTGACCGACGCGACCTGGTGGTTGATGCAGCCCAGCAGCGTCCTGCTGGTCCTGCTGGTGGCCTCCGCGCTCGCCGCGCTCGTGGGGTGGCGCCGCCTCGCGGCGCGCACCGTCGCCCTGGTGGTGCTCGTGTGGGCCGCCGTGACGGCGTTCCCGGTCGCCGCGTGGCTCGCCGCGCCGCTCGAGGCCCGCCACCCGCTCCCCAGCACCCTGCCCGCCGACGTCGACGGCATCGTCGTGCTCGGGGGCGCCGTCGACGTCCGCGCCAGCGCCGAACGCGGCCAACTGACGCTCGGCGGGACGGCGGAGCGCATGATCGCCGGCGCCGCGCTCGCGCGCCGCTACCCCGACGCGACGCTGGTGCTGCCCGCCGTCACCGCCGAAGCGATCGCCGCCGACTTCCGCGCCGACCCCAGCGCCGCCACGTCCTTCTTCGGGCCCGCCTTCGCCGACCGCCGCCCCCTGCTCCTTCCGGGGGTGGCCAGCACGTACGACGAAGCGACGACCTTCCTGCGGCGCGTCGCGCCGCGCACCGGCTCCACCTGGTTGCTGGTGACGTCCGCGTGGCACATGCCGCGCGCCTGGGCGACGTTCGCGACGGCGGGCATCGAGACGGTCCCGTACCCCGTCGACGCGCTCGCCGCGGCGCCGCGCTTCGGGTGGGACACCCTGCCCGGGGCGGCGTCCCGCCTCGCCGACCTCGACACCGTCGTGCGGGAGTGGGGCGCGACCCTCGTCTACCGCCGGACCGGCCGCATTTCGCCCGAGGCGTGGGCGGCCGGCGCCACTGGCGGGCTGCGGACGGCCGTGCCCGCGGCGAGCGACCCTTCGGCGCCCACGCCGAACGTCGTGCCGGTCGCGCCGGACTGACCGCCGCCCCTCAGTGGGCGGCCGTCAGGTGCTCGGCGATCTGCACGGCGTTCAGGGCCGCGCCCTTGCGGATCTGGTCGCCCGCCAGGAACAACGCCAGGGCGCCGGGCAGGCTGACGTCCTCGCGCAGCCGTCCCACCAGCACCGCATCGCGGCCCGACGCGGCGCGCGGCGTGGGGAAGGCGTTGCCGGCGCGGTCGTCGACCAGCTCGACGCCGGGCGCGGCGGCCAACACCTCGCGCGCGGCCTCGGCCGTGACGGGGCGTTCGAACGCCGCGTGGATCGCTTCGGCGTGCGCCCGGTAGACCGGCACCCGAACCGCGGTGGCGCTCATGCGGAGCGCCGGCGCCTCCAGGATCTTCCTCGACTCGAGCAGCAGCTTGCGTTCCTCGAGGTTGTAGCCGTCCTCGCCGATCTCGCTGTCGTGACTGAAGAGGTTGAAGGCGATCGTGTCGGCGAACGTCTCGGGCGTTTCGGCGTCGCCGTCCAGCGCCGCGCGGGTGAGGCGCGTGAGTTCGTCGATGCCGGACGCGCCGGCCCCGGAGACCGCCTGGTACGTCGCGACCGTCGCGCGCGCCAGGCCGAACGACCGGTGCAGCGGCGCGAGCGCCATCAGCGCCAGGATCGTCGAGCAGTTCGGGTTCGCGACGATGCCGCGGTGCCGCTCCGCCGCCGTCCCGTTCACCTCCGGGACGACCAGCGGCACGTCGGGATCGAGGCGCCAAGCGCTCGTGTTGTCGATCACGACCGCGCCGTGCGACGCCCAGCGCTTCGCCTCCCGCTTCGACAGGCTCCCCCCGGCGGAGCTGAACACGACGTCCGCGCCGAGATCGCCGTCCTCGGGGAGCGCCTCGACGGAAAGCGTCCCGCCGGCGTACGGCACCCGCCGCCCCACCGAGCGGGGGGACGCGAAGGCGCGAACCTGCGTCGCGGGAAAGGCCCGCGCGTGCAGGAGCGCCAGGAGTTCCTGTCCGACGGCGCCGGTGGCGCCCACGACGGCGATGCGCACGTCGCCTCCTCTCCGCCGGGCCCCGCCCGGCGTGCGCGCGAGGCTAGCACGACGCGCGCACCGCGCGGGGCGGTAGCATGCTCGTCATGGACGCCGCCCCGCGCGCCGCCTCCGCCCCCTCGCGGGTCGTGGTGAAGGTCGGAACGAGCTCGATCACCGACGCCACCGGCCGCCTCGACGACGCCCGCATGCGCGCCGTCGCCGACGGCCTCGCCGCCCTCGAAGCGGCGACCGGCGCCACGCCGGTCCTCGTCTCCTCCGGCGCGGGCGCCGCCGGCCGCGAGCGATTGGGCTTGGTCGGGCCCCTCACCCTGCCGGCGAAGCAGGCCGCCGCCGCCGTCGGGCAGACCCTCCTCATGGCGCGCTGGGACGCCGCGTTTCCCGACCGGCCGGTCGCGCAACTGCTGCTGTCGGCGGACGACGTCCGCGACCGCGCCCGCTACGTCAACGCCAAGCACGCCCTGCAGGCCAGCCTCGACGCCGGGGCGGTGCCCATCGTCAACGAGAACGACTCCGTCGCCACCAGCGAACTGAAGCTCGGCGACAACGACACCCTGTCGGCGTGGGTCGCCTACCTCGCCGGCGCCGCGACGCTGCTCGTCCTCACCGACGTCGACGGCCTGTACGACACCGACCCCCGCCACGCCCCCGACGCCCGCGTGGTCGCCGTCGTCGACGACCTCGACGCGGCCGAGGCCGCGGTCGGGCCGAGCGCCGGTCGGCACGGCACCGGCGGGATGGCGACGAAGCTGCGCGCGGCGCGGATCGCCCGCGACGCCGGCATCGCCACCCGCATCCTCGGGGGCGGCGGCGCCGGCCTCGCGGCGGTCGCCCGCGGCGAGACGCCCGGCACGCTGGTGCCGCCGGCCGCCACCGCCCCCGGTGCCCGCAAGGCGTGGATCGCGCAACAACCGCCGCGCGGACGCGTCCTCGTCGACGCCGGCGCGGCCCACGCGTTGGAGGAGGGGCGCAGTCTGCTGCCGCGGGGCGTGACCGGCGCGGAGGGGACGTTCGCGTTCGGGGACGCCGTCGACGTCGTCGCACCGGACGGCGCCACCGTCGCGCGGGGCCTCGTGAACTACGACGCCGCGTCGGTCGCGGCGGCCGCCGGCCGCCACAGTCGCGACCTCGCCGACGTGCTCGGCACCCACGACTTCGACGAGATCGTGCACCGCGACAACCTCGTCGTGCTCGCCGCCCGCCCCTCGCCCACCGGGCGCGCGCCCACCGACACGCGGTAGCCTGTTCCCGATGTCGCCGGTCCCCCGCCTCGTTCCGTCCGCGCACGCCCCGACGCGCCTCCACGCGACCCCCGCCGCCCCCCGCCGCGAGGGGGCGGCGTGAGCCGCGCCCCGGTCGACGGCACCCGCGCCTACCTGCCGGACGCCGCGACCGCGCGGCGCGGGTACCGGCGGGCGCTGCACGCCCTCTACGAGGCGTGGGGGTACCGCCCGGTCGAGGTGCCCGCCCTCGAGCACTACGACCCCGACCACCCCCGCGCCGACCAGTCGTTCAAGCTCAGCGACACCGGCGGGGACGTCCTGGCGTTGCGGAGCGACGTCACGCCCGCCGTCGCGCGCCTCGTGCGCGGCGCCTGGCCGCGCCTCGCCGATCCGGGCGCCGCCCCCCACCCGGTCCGCCTGCAGATCGACGCGACGGTGTGGCAGGCGTCCCGCCCGGAGATCGAACGCATCCGCGAGTTCACGCAGGTCGGCGTCGAGCTGCTCGGCGTGCGCCACCCCCGCGCCGACGCGGAGCTCATCCACCTCGCGCGCGAGTCGGTCCGGACCGTCGGCCTCGAGCCGCGCGTCGAGATCGGCAGTCCCGGCTTCGTCAAGGCGTCGATGGACGCCGCCGGCGTCCCCGCCGTCGCGCGCGACGCCGTCGCCCGCGCGCTCGACCGCAAGGACCCCAGCGGCGTCGACGCGGCGCTCCGCGCCGCCGGCGCGACCGGCCCAGCCGCCGACGCGGTCCGGGCGATCCCCGACCTGTACGGCGGCGTGGAGCTCGTCGACGCCGCCCGCGACGTGGCCACCTCCGACGCCGCTCACGCCGCCCTCGACCACCTCGCAGGCGTCCTCGCGGAGTTCGAGGACGCCCGCGAGCTGCTGCTCGACCTCGGCATGGCGCGGCGCCTGTCGTACTACACCGGCGTCACCTTCCGCGCCTACACCGTCGATTACGGCCAACCGCTGCTCGGTGGGGGGCGCTACGACGGCGCGTGGTTGCCCTACGCCGCCGGGTTCTCCATGGGCCTCGAGCGGCTCCGCGCGGCGTTGGACGCCCGCGACGCGACGCACCCCGCCGCCGACGTCGTCGCGCTCGACGACGCCGGCGCCCGCGCCCTGCGGCGGGCCGGCGTCCGCGTGGCGCGCGCCGTCGCCGGCGACGTCGCCGGCGCCCGCGCCGAAGCGCGCCACCAGCGCGCGCCGTGGCTGCTGGTCGACGGCGCGATCGTGCCGGCCGAGGCGGACGCCGAGACCGCACCCGAGGCCGCCGCCGACCGTGCCCGCCTCGAGGCGGCGTTGGAGGCCGGCGATGCCTGACGCCGGACGTCCCCTCGTCGTCGCGCTCCCCAAGGGCCGCGTCCTGCACGAGGCGCTCGCCGCGTTGCGCGCCGCCGGCCTCGACCTCCGCGTCGAGGGGGGCGAGCGGGTGTTGCGGCACGAGGGCCCGAGCGGGACGGTCCTCCTCATGCGCAACGCCGACGTCCCGACCTTCGTCGGGCTGGGCGTGGCGGACGCCGGCGTCGTCGGCAAGGACGTGCTGATGGAGGCCGACGCGGCGGTGTACGAGCCGGTCGACCTCGGCTTCGCCCGCTGCCGCATGTCGCTCGTGCGGCCCGCCGGCGCGCACGGCCCGATCCGTCGCGTGGCCAGCAAGTACCCCCGCGTCACCGCCCGCTACCTCGCCGAGGTGGGCAGCGACGCGGAGATCGTTGCGCTCAAGGGCAACGTCGAGCTGGCCGCCCTCACCGGCCTCGCCGACGCCGTCGTCGACGTCGTGCAGACCGGCGCGACCCTCGAAGCGAACGACCTGGCCGAGGTCGACGTGCTGTTCACGTCCACCGCCCGCTTCGTCGTCAACCGCGCGGCGCTCAAGGTCCGCTCCGCGGAGATGAAACCGCTGATCGCCCGGTTACGCTCCGGCGCATGACCGACGCCACCCTCGCCCACGTCCGCGACGAACTCCGGCGCGCCGACCTCGACGCCTGGTTGATCTACGACTTCCGCGGCACGAACCCGATCGCGCGCCGCGTGCTGGACCTCGACGCGGGCCTCCTCAGTCGACGCATCTTCGCCCTCGTCCCGCGCGAGGGCGTCCCCCGCCTCCTCGTCAGCCGCCTCGAGATCGGGTCGCTCCGCGCGCCCGCCTTCAATGTGCGGGCGTACGGCGGCCGCGCGGAGCTCGAACGCGAATTGCGCGCCCTCCTGCCGGCCGGGGGGCGCGTCGCGATGGAGTTCAGCCCGCGCGCGGACCTGCCCTACGTCTCCCACGTCGACGCCGGCACCGTGCAGTGGCTCGGGGCGCTCCTCGCCGAGACCGGCGGGACGCTGCACGGCTCCGCCGACCTGCTGCAGAGCTTCGCCGCCTGGACGCCCGCGCAGGTGGCGGCGCACCGCGAAGCGGCGGACGCCGTCATGGAGGTCCTCGAGGGGGCCTGGGCCGCGATCGACGCGCGGCTCGCGGCGGGGGAGACGGTCCGCGAGACCGAGGTCCAGGCCCACGTCGCCGACGCGTTCGACGCGCGCGGCCTCACGTACGCGCACCGCGCGATCGTGGGGTTCGGACCGAACGGCGGCGACCCGCACTACGTCCCGCGGCCCGGCGAGGACCGCGCCCTCGCGCCGGGCGACCCGATCCTCATCGACCTGTTCGCCCGCCGGCCGGAGGCCGGCGCACCGTACGCCGACGTCACCTGGATGGGCGTGTACGGGGCGCCCGACCCGGCGTTCGTGGCGGCCTGGGAGGCGGTGCGCGACGCCCGCGAGGTGGGCGTCGCGACCCTTCGGGCGGCGTTCGCCGAGGGCCGCCCGATCCAGGGGTGGGAGGTGGACCGCGCCGTCCGCACCCACCTCACCGACGCGGGGTTCGGCGAGGCGTTCGTGCACCGGACCGGGCATTCGCTCGGGTCGGAGCACACGCACGGCGACGCGGTGCATTTCGACGACTTCGAGACGTTCGATACGCGCGAGGTCCGACCCGACCTGGGCCTCACGATCGAGCCCGGCGTCTACCTGCCCGCGTTCGGGGTCCGCAGCGAGCTCGACGTGCTGATCACCGACGCCGGCGTTGAGGTGACCACCGGTCGACAGACCGACCTGCGCGTCGTCGGGGGCTGAGGCGAAAGGCGGGGCCCACCCCCGCCGGCATTCGACACGCCGGGGTTACGCGGGGTGTAAGGTTATGCGCAACCTTTGAAGGAGGTGTTGCCGGTGACCGCATTCCGTGTTCTTCCCTGGCTGTTCGTGCTCGTTCTCTCGTTCGGGAGCGCGCTTGGACAGGAAACCTTCCGCATCGCGATCGGCGTCGATCCCGACACGCTGGACCCGCAACAGAGCACCACGACGACGGTGGACAACGTCATGGACTACGTCGCCGAGGGCCTCGTCACGATCGACGCGAGCGGCCAGACGCAACCGGCGCTCGCGACGTCGTGGACGACGAGCGACGACGGGCTCACCCTCGACGTCGAGCTTCGCCAGGGCGTCACCTTCCACGACGGCACGTCGCTGACCTCCGCCGAGGTCGTCTGGACCTTCGAGCGCCTGCTCGACCCCGACGTCCGCAACCCGCGCCGCGGCCCGATCGCGGCCATCGAGTCGGTCGAGGCGACCGGCGAGCACGCCGTCCGCTTCAACCTCTCCGAGCCCGCGCCGTACCTCGTCGGGGCGCTGTCGATGACGACCAACGTCATCCTTCCCCCGTCGATCGTGGACGTCGAGGGCAACAGCTACGAGAACGTCACGCACCTCGTCGGGACCGGCCCCTACCGCTTCGTCGAGCGCGCCCTCGGCGAGCGGGTCGTCGTCGAACGCTTCGACGACTACTGGGGCGAGAACCCGTACTACGAGCAGGTCGTCTTCCAGGTCGTGCCCGAAGCGACCACCCGCCAGAGCCTCGTGCTCGCCGGGCAGGTCGACCTGGCGATCCTCCCGCCCACCTCCGACATCCCGGCGCTGGAGGCGAACCCCCGCACCGAGGTGGTGCTCGGGCCCAGCAACCGCACCATCTTCATCGCCATCAACAACACCGACCCGGCGCTCGACGACCCCCGCGTCCGGCAGGCGCTGAACTACGCCGTCGACAAGGAGGCCATCATCCAAGGCATCCTGTTCGGGGCGGCGGAACCGATGGACGCCCCGATGGCGGACAGCCTCTTCGGCTACGAAGAGGTCGGCATGTACCCCTACGACCCCGAGAAGGCGCGCGAACTGCTCGCCGAAGCCGGCATCGAGGAGGGTGAGCTCGAGCTCGACTTCATGGCGCCCACCGGCCGCTACGTGCAGGACTTCCCGGCCGCCCAGGCGATCGCGAACTTCCTGCGCGAGGTCGGCATCGACACGCAGGTCCGCACCATGGACTGGCCGACCTACGTCGGCACGATGCTCGAGCCGCCCGAGGAGAACACGACCCAACTCCACCTGCTCGGCTGGGCCCCGTCCTACATGGACTCCGCGCAGCAGATGGAGCAGTTCCAGAGCGGCCAGCACCCGCCGAACGGCCTCGCCACCTCGTTCTACGAGAACCCCGAGGTCGATGCGCTGATCGACGAAGCGGCCCGCGAACTCGATCCGGAGCGCCGCGCGGCGCTGTACGGCGAGGCCGGCACCCAAATCTGGGAGGACGCCCCCTGGATCTTCCTGTGGGTGCAGAGCTTCCCGATGGTCCACTCCGCCGAGGTCACCAACATCGGCGGCTTCCCCAACGAGAAGTTCGACGCGATCTACGCGCGTCCCGCCGACTGAGGACCCGCGACCGGGAGGGGCCCACCGGCCCCTCCCCCCCGCTCGCTATTTGACATGACCGGATTCCTGTCCTATCTCCTCCAACGCATCCTCGGCCTCTTCGTCACGGTCCTCGCCGTCGCCGTCACCATCTTCCTGATGGTGCGGCTGCTCCCCGGCGACCCCGCCCGCGTCATCGCCGGCGTCCTCGCCACCGAGCAGGACGTCGCCCGCATCCGTGTGCAGCTCGGCCTCGACCAACCGATCGTCGTGCAGGCCGGCATCTTCCTGCGCGACCTGTTCCAGGGCGACCTCGGCGTGAGCGCCCGGACCAGCGCCCCGGTCCTCGCGGAGATCGGGGCGCGCCTCCCCGCCACCCTGACGCTCGCGGCGGCCGGCATGCTCATGGCGATCGCGATCGGCGTTCCGCTCGGCGCGTGGGCCGCCGCCCGCGCCGGCAGCCTCGGCGACGTCGTCGTCTCCACCCTCGTCCTGTTCGGCATCAGCATGCCGGTCTACTGGTTGGGCCTGATGCTGATCATTCTCTTCGCCATCAACCTCCGCTGGCTCCCCGCCGCCGGCGCCGACGGGCCGGCATCGCTGGTGTTGCCCGCCGTCACGCTCGCGGCGTTCAGCGTGGCGTTCATCGCCCGCATCACGCGAAGTTCCATGCTCGAGGTGCTCCGCCAGGACTACGTCCGCACGGCGCACGCCAAGGGCGTCGACCGCCGCACCGTCGAGTGGCGGCACGCGCTGCGCAACGCCCTCCCCCCGGTCGTGACCGTCATCGGGCTGCAGTTCGGCCAGCTGTTGGGCGGCGCGATCCTCACCGAAACGGTGTTCGGCTGGCCCGGCCTCGGGCGCCTGCTCGTCGACTCGATCTTCGCGCGGGACTACCCGATGGTGCAGGGCCTCGTCATCGTCTTCGCCGCGATGTTCGCGTTCGTGAACCTACTCGTCGACCTCACGTACGAACGGATCGACCCGAGGGTCCGCTATGGCTGAGGTCTGGAAGCGGCTGCGCCGCAACCCGTCCGCCGTCGCCGGCGGAACGCTCGTCGGTCTGCTCGTGCTCGCGGGGCTGTTCGCGCCCCTCCTGACGCCGTACGACCCCACCCAGCAGGAGCTGCTCGAGGTCCTCCAGGCCCCCTCGTGGGCCCACCCGCTCGGCACCGACAACCTCGGGCGCGACATCCTCGCGCGTCTGCTGTACGGCGCCCGCCTGACGTTGTTCATGGGGGTCTTCGCCGTCGGCGTCGGCCTCGTGATCGGCGTCCCCCTCGGGGTGCTGTCGGGGTACTACCGCGGCTGGGTCGACATGGCCATCCAGCGCGTGATGGACCTCATGCTGTCCTTCACGACGTTCCTCCTCGCCCTCGCCCTCGTGTCGCTGCTCGGCGTGGGGTTGATCAACGTCATCGTCGCCGTCGGCATCAGCACCATCCCCCGCTTCGCCCGCCTGGTGCGCAGCAGCGTCCTCACGATCCGCGAGGTCGCCTACGTCGAGGCGAGCTCCGCCCTCGGGGCCCGCGACGGCCGCATCCTCTGGCGTCACGTCCTCCCCAACGCCCTCGCGCCCGTCATCATCCAAGCCACCCTCTCGATGGGGGCGACGATCCTCACCGCCGCCGGCCTCGGGTTCCTCGGGCTCGGCGTGCAACCCCCCACCCCCGAGTGGGGCGCGATGCTCGGCGAGGGCCGCAACTACATCTTCACCAGCCCCAACGTCACGACGTTCCCCGGCCTCGCGATCTTCGCCGCCGTCCTGGGCTTCAACCTGCTCGGCGACGGGCTCCGCGACGCCCTCGACCCGCAACTCCGCGGCGCCCGCTGAGGCGGGCGCCCACCCCCCGGAGGTCCCCATGCCCGACCCGTCCGACGCCCCCCGCACGGCCCTGTTCCACGGCACCTTCCTCGGCCTCGCCGACGCCCCCACCACCGCCCGCGAGGGGTGGCTCCGCGTCGAGGGGGGCCGCGTCGCCGCCTTCCACGACGCCGCCCCCGCCGACGCCGACGCCGCGACGTCGCTGCCCGGCACCGCGATGCCGGGCCTGATCGATGCGCACGTCCACCTCGCCATGGACGGCGACGCCGACCCCGCCGGGCGCCTGCGCGGCGAAACGCAGAACGCGACGGTGCTCGGCGCGGTGGAGCGCATGGGCGCCCAACTCGACGCCGGCGTCACCACCGTCCGCGACCTGGGCGGCCCCTACGGCCTCGCGCAGGACCTCGCCGCCGCCGTCGACGCCGGCCGCCTCGAGGGCCCCCGCGTCGTCGGGTGCGGCCGGAACGTCGTCATGACCGGCGGGCACGGGCACTTCCTCGGCGTCGAAGCGGACGGGCCGGACGGGGTGCGCCGCGCGGTGCGCGGGGAACTCAAGGCCGGCGCCGCGGTGATCAAACTCATGGCGACCGGCGGGGTGCTGACGCAGGGCGTCCGCGCCGGCGCGGAGCAGTTCACCGAAGCGGAGTTGCGCGCCGGCATCGAGGAGGCGCACAAGGCCGACCGCCGCACCGCCACCCACGCGCAGGGGCTCGCGGGCATCAAGAACGCCTTGCGGGCGGGCATCGACACCATCGAGCACGGCGCCTTCGACCACTGGGACGACGAGGCGTTCACGCTGCTCACCGACGCCGCGCAGCCCCGCTGGTTGGTCCCGACCCTCGCCGCCCCCGACGGCATCCTGAAGGGGGAGGGCCGCGTCCCGGCGTGGGCGATCGCCAAGACGAAACCGATCGGCGAACGCCACCGCGCCAACGTCACGGAGGCCTACCGCGCCGGCGTGACGCTCGCGGCCGGCACCGACGCCGGCACCCCCCTCAACCCGCACGGCGGCCTGCCGCGCGAGCTGGGGCTCATGCACGAGGTCGGTGTCGCCCTCGAGGACGTCTTCGCCGCCGTCACGACGCACGCCGCCGCGGCGTTGGACCGCGCCGGCGCGATCGGGACGCTCGCGCCCGGCGCGCACGCCGACCTGGTGGCGCTCGACGGCGACCCGCTGCGCGACGTGCACGCCTACGCCCGCCCGCAGGCGGTCGTGCACGGCGGACGCCGCGTCCGCTGACGCCGGGAACCGCGCCGACCGCGAACCGCGCCGACCGCGAACCGCGCCGACCGCCACCGACGCGCCCCCGGCGCGGTGCTACGTTGACGCCATGAACGACGCCCTGTGGGTCGTCGGCGATTTCGCCTGGGACGTCCTGATCCGCACCAACGCTCCGTTGCAGACCGGGGGCGACACGTACGGCGAGGTGGGCCTCGCCCCCGGCGGGTCGGCCGCCAACGCCGCGGTGTGGGCGCAGCGGTGCGGTCGGCAGGCGCACTTCGTCGGCAAGGTCGGCAGCGACCGGCTCGGCGACCTCGCGGCGGAGAACCTCGCCGAGGAGGGCGTCGAGGCGCTCCTGATGCACGCCGAGGGACGCGCGACCGGCTCGGTGGCGGTCTGGATCGATCACGCCGGCGAACGCAGCATGGTGTCCGGCAAGGGCGCCGACCACGACCTGCTGCCCAGCGAACTCCCCCGCGAGCGCCTCGCGCAGGCCGGCCACCTGCATCTGTCCGGCTGGTCGTTCTTCGCCGATCCGCCCCGCACCGCCGTCCGCGAAGCGGCGAAGATCGCGAAGGCCGGGGGCGCGACGGTGTCGTTCGATCCCGCCTCGTTCCAACTGATCGAAACGGTCGGCGTCGAGCGGTTCCTCGGCTTCCTCCGCGACCTCGAGATCGACCTGATCTTCCCGAACTACGAGGAGGGCGCCGTCCTCACCGGCGAGCGCGACCCCGAACGGATCGTCGCCGCGCTCGGCGAACGCTGCTCCGCCGCGCAGGCGGTGCTGAAGCTCGACGCGCGCGGCGCGCGCGTCCAGACGGGACCGGGGGAGAGCGTCGCGATCCCCGCGACCCCCAGCCAGATGGTGGACGCGACCGGCGCGGGCGACGCCTTCGCCGGCGCCTTCCTCGCCGACTGGCTCGAGCACCGCGACGCCGTCCGCGCCGCGACGTTCGCCGCCGACGTCTCCGCCTGGGTCGTCGAGCAGGCGGGCGCGCGCCCGAAACCGGACGCGCGGCTCCGGCGTCGCCTCGTCGAGCACGGCCGCGCCGACGACGGGGACGGCGCGTGAGCGGCGCCCTCCCCGACCGCGCCGACGTCGTCGTCGTCGGCGCCGGCCTCGCCGGCCTGACCGCCGCCCGCGAGCTGCGGCGCGGCGGCCGCACCCCCCTCGTCCTGGAGGCCGGCGACCGGGTCGGAGGGCGCGTCACCAGCGACGTGCTGCCCGGCGGGTTCGTCCTCGACCGCGGCTTCCAGGTGCTGTTCCCCGCCTACCCCAGCTATGTTCGGCACCTCGGTCGCCACGGTCCACGCCTCGTCCACCTCCCCCCGAGCGCCGTCCTTCGCGACGGCGGCGGGCCGGAGGAAACCGTCGGCGACCCCGTGCGCGACCCCGCCGTCCGCCGGCGCCTGCTGCGCCTCCACGCCCTGCCCCCCCTCGACCTGCTGCGGCTCGGGCTCCTCGCCGCCGAGGTCGTGCTGCTCCCCCCGGCCCTCCTCCTCACCGGCCCCGACGAATCGGCGCGCGCCTTCCTGACGCGCCGCGGCTTCTCCGACGCGGCGGTGCAGCGGTTCTTCGTGCCGTTCTTCGGCGGGGTGTTCCTCGAACGCGAGCTCCGCACCAGCGCCCGCCAACTCCGCTACGTCCTGCGCATGCTCCTGCTCGGGGGGGTGGCCCGCCCCGAGGGCGGCATGCGCCGCATCGGCGAGGCGCTCGCCGAAGGCCTCGACGTGCACCTCGAGACGCCCGTCGCGCAGCTCGACGCGACCCCCGAGGGCGGCGTCCGCGTCGCCCTCGCGAACGGCGGGGCCCTCCACGCCCGCGACGTCGTCGTCGCCACCCCGCCGCCGGAGGCGGCCCGCCTGAGCGGGGCGGCGGTCCCCCCGATGCGGCCGGGCGGGACGTACCTGGCGTTCGACGCGCCCGCCGCCGCGGCCCGCGAACCGCGCCTCATGCTCGGCGACGGCGACCCGGTGGGGGACGCGACGTGGACGTCCGCGCTCGACCCCAGCCTCGCGCCGCCCGGGCGGGCGCTGTTGTCCGTCACGGTGCTCCCCGACGCCGACCCCGTCCCCAGCGACCCGAGCGTCGATCGCGACGCCGCCCTCGAGGGGCGCGTCCGCGCGACGCTGCGCCGCTGGTTCGGGCCCGACGCCGACGCCTGGCCGTGCCTCGCGACGTACCGCATCCCCGACGCCCAGACGGACCAACCGCCCGGCATGGCCGGCCTGCTCGCCTCGGTCCGCACGCCGCTCGCGCACGTCTGGTTGGCGAGCGAAGCGACGCGCGGCAGTTCGATCCAGGCGGCGATGGAGGCGGGCGAGCAGGCGGCCGCCGCGATCCTCGGCGACGCGGCGGTGTTGGGGCGGCCGCGCGGCGCCTGAGTCGACGCCCGCGGCCCCCCGGCCCCCGCCCGGCCCCCGCCCGGCCCCCGTCCGGCCCCTCCACCCCCGGCGTCAGTCGGGCAGGTGCCCCAACCTCTCGGTCTTCGTCGCCAGGTAGCGCGCGTTGTGCTCCGT
>JAVLCF010000026.1 GCA_031581195.1 Trueperaceae bacterium
CGGCGCGAACGCGCCGGCGTCACTCGGCGATCGCGTCCATCGTCACGCGTTTCGGTGCGTGCAGGACCGGCACCGCCTCGAGCGGCCCGAGCGCCTCGCCGGGCAGCAGGTCGCGCTGCGCGTCGGGGACCAGGCCCCGGGCGTCCGCGATGCGGAGGAGGTCCACCGCCCGCAGGAACACGGACGGTTCGCCCGGCGGGTGGATGGCGTCCAGCGTGCCGAGAAGGCCCTTCATGACGGTGGGGGCGCCCCACTCCAGCAGCCAGAGGATCTGCTCCAGGGCCACGCGCTCGGGGTGGTCCGCCGCGAAGGCGCGCGGGGTGAAGGCGTCCGGGCGCCCCGCGAGGAGCGCGTCGACGATGTCCTCCTGCGTGGGGGTGGGCCCGGCGGCGGGGGCGCGAACGAAGTAGACGGGCGTGAGGACGTCGAGTTCGTAGTAGGTCATGGGGGGATCGTGCCCCGCCCCCGCGGGTCCGCTCGGTGGACCGTGCCGGCCTCTCCGGCCCTCCGGTCCGCTCAGTCGCGGCGCGGACGCAGGCGGACCGGCAGGCCCCCCTCGGGCTGCAGCGTCATGCCGACCGGTCGGCGCGGCCGCGGGTCGACCGGCTCCACGTCGTACCGACCGAACAGGAGCGCAAGCCCCGCCTTCACGAGCGCCGTGGAGGTCCCCGCGCCGATGCAGTAGCGCGCGCCGTACCCGAACGGCAGGTACCCGAACGGGTCGGGCGGCGCCCCCGCGAAGCGGTCGGGCCGGAAGGCGTCGGGCGCGTCGTAGAGGCGGGGGTCGCGGTGCGTGAGCAGGACCGACAGCGCCACCCGGCGCCCGGCGGGCACGTCGGTGCCGGCGATCCGCACGGGCCGCGTGGTGCGCCGCAGGACGGCGGCCGCCGGCGGCCGGACCCGCAGGACCTCCTTCAGGTACCGGTCGAGGGCGGGGACCCCCTGCGCGTCGGCGGGGGAGACGTCGTGCAGCGCGTGGCGCAGGTCGCGCCCGGCGTCGGGGTGCTCGAACGCGAGCTGCACCGCCCACGCCAGGGCGGCGGACGTCGTGTCGAACCCGGCGGAGATCAGGCTCAGGCTCTGGTCCCGCAGTTCCTGCCGCGACAGGGCCGGCCGGCCCTCCGTGTCGCGTTGGGCCATCAACAGGTCCAGCGCGCCGCCCGACACGCCGTCGCGTGGGGCGGCCACGTCGAACGCCGCCTCGCGACGCGCGAGCTCGGCGTGGAGGGCGGCGTCCACCCGCCGGCGGGCCGCGACGAACCGCGCCCACGGCGTCCCCGGGAGCGGCACCTTCCACTGCTGCTCGAGCATCGGCCGGCCCGGGAAATCCATGAGGGCGTTCACGTCCCGCAACCAGGCGTCGTCCCGCGCGAGGGGCGCGTCGCCCAGCACGATGCCGGCGATCACCCGCACGAGGCGCGGCCGGA
Organism: Trueperaceae bacterium; assembly: GCA_031581195.1. Lineage (NCBI taxonomy): Bacteria > Thermotogati > Deinococcota > Deinococci > Trueperales > Trueperaceae > Trueperaceae bacterium. The sequence continues at coordinate 1,428 of JAVLCF010000026.1, forward strand.
GGTCGCGGTAGAGGTCCACGGTCTCCCCACGCCGCGCGACCCGCTCGAACCAGGGCCCGAGCTCCGCCTCCCCGCGCGCCAACCACGCGCCGACCTCGCGCCCGTGGAACGCCGGTTGCACCGCCCTGCGGCGGGGCTTGTGCTCCGGTTCGTCGCTGTGGATCAACGCCGTCGCACCCCCGACCGGCCGGAGGAAGTCGTAGCCGCCGCGTTGCGAGAAGGCGTCCGCCTCCTCCAGCAGGACGGTGCGGGCGGCGTCGCGCCCCACGAACCAGGCGAAGCGGATCGGGCCGAACCCGAACGTGAAGGCGTCCCCGTAGCGCGCGTGCAGGTCCCGCACCGCGCCGTGCAGGTCCTCCCCCGCGGCCGACAGGACGCGCAGGTGCTCGCGCCCGCGCGGGCTCGGGACGGGGGTGGCGGTCACGTCAGCGGATGTCGTGCAGGATCTCTTCGAGGCCTTCGACGTGCAGCAGCACGATCTCCTTCGGGCGGGTGTCGATCACCTGCTCGCCCTCGAGCGCCTTGAGCGCCCGCGTCACCGTCTCCCGGCTGGTGCCCGCCATGTTGGCGAGCTCCTGGTGCGTGAGGTGCACGACCGGCGGCCCCCCGTCGAGGTGCACGATCCCGGAGCGGTACAGCTGCAACAGCACGTACGCCACCCGGCCCTGCGCGTCCTGGTAGGACAGGATCTGCGCTTCGTCGTCCATCCCCCGCAGGCGCGCCGCGAGCGTGGCGTTGACGTTCAAGCCCACCTGCGGGTGGGTCTGCATCAGGTGCCGGAAGTCGTCGTCGAACAACAAGAACGCGGTCACGTCCTCCACCGCGAGCGCCGTCGCGCTGCGCTCCCCCGCGGTGAGGGGCGCCATCTCCCCGAAGTACTCGGGCGGCCGCAGCATCGCCAACGTCTTCTCGTGCCCCCCGAGATCGACCTTGGAGAGCTTCACGACGCCCTCGTGCAGCAGGTAGACCGCCTCCCCGACGTCCCCCTCGCGGAACAGCACGTCCCCCGCCGCGAACCGGCGGCGCTGGACCGCGTCGGCGACGATGCCGAGGAGGCGGTCGTCGGCGTCGGCGAAGAGCGGCACGCCGCGCAGGTAGGCGATGCGCTCGGTGCGGGACGGGCCGGGGGCGTCGGGGGCGGCTTCGTTCATGCGAACCGTACGCTATCACGCCCCTGGTACCCTCCGCCCGTGACGTTCGCCCTACGGTGCCGCGCCTTGCGGCGTACCTTCGACACCCCGTCGGGCCCCCTCCGGGTCCTGGACGGCGTCGACCTCGACGTCGCGCCGGGGGAGGTCGTGGCGATCCTCGGGCCGTCGGGCAGCGGCAAGACGACCCTCCTGCACCTCCTCGCCGGCCTCGACCGGCCCACGTCGGGCGAGGTCTGGTGGGGCGACCTGGCGGTGCACGACCGCCCCCCGCGGGCGTGGGCCCGCGAGCGTGCGGCGCACGTCGGGCTGGTGTTTCAGGACCCGCACCTCGTCGGGGAGCTCGACGCCACCGCCAACGTCGAGCTCCCGGGCCGCTTCGCGGGTCGACGCACCCCCGGGCGCGCCGCGGCGCTGTTGGAGGAGGTCGGGCTGGCCGCGCGCGCCTCCGCCCGCCCGGGCACGCTGTCGGGGGGCGAACGCCAGCGCGTGGCGCTAGCGCGCGCGTGGTACCTCGATCCGCCGCTGCTGCTCGCCGACGAACCGACCGGAAGCCTCGACCGGGCGACGGCGGCGCAGGTGTTCGAGCGGTTGGTGGACCTCGCCCGCTCGCAAGGGCGGGCGGTGCTGATGGTCACGCACGACGAGGGGTTGGTCCGCGACGTCGACGCCCGCTACCGCCTTGCCGGCGGTCGCCTCACGCGCGACGCGGAGACCGCCCGCTGACGGCGGGCCGGCCGCGCGCTCAGGAGGGGGCGTCGCCGTCGTTCGCGACGTCGCGCCGCTCCGCGAACCGCACGAGCCACCGGCGGACGCGCGGACGGAGGCGGTGCACGCCGTACAGGATCGGCAGCAACGCCAACGCGGTCAGCACGAGCGCCGCGTCGTTGACGAGCAGGCGCTCGCCCGCCCAGGCCGACACCACCAGCCAGGGCACCCGCGCCCCCATCGCCGTCGCCCACAAGCCCCGCGCCGATAGCGACGAGAGGCCGGCCGCCATCACCGCGACGTCGAGGTTGAGGATGAGGAACACGACGAACCACACCGCGTACGAGCGGACCCCCAGGAACGCCTCCCATTCGCTCCACACGCGCTCGGGCACCAGGCGGCGCATCGCCCGCCGACCCAACTGCCGCGACAGAAGCAGCGCCAGCCCCGCCCCGAGCGCCAGCCCCACGAGCCCGTAGAAGATCGCGGGCAGCGTCCCGAACGCCGTCCCGCCGATCGCGGCGATGAGGGGCGTGGGGATCACCGGGATCAACGCCGCCAACAGGAACCCGGCGACGTACCATGCGGGCGCCCACCACCCCTGGGACGTGATCAGCGCCGACAACCCTTCGACCATGCCCCCAAGCGTACGCCACCTTCGCGGAGGGCATCGTCCGGCGGTATCCTCGCGCCGTGCCTGCGCCCCATCCGGTTCGCCTCCGCCCGCGGCTGTACGCCCGCCCCTGGGGCGGCGACGCGTTGCGCGCCCTGCCCGGCGCGGTGCCGCCCGACGGCCCCGGGCCGGTCGGGGAGGCCTGGCTGGCCGACGGCGACGCCCCGGTGCTCGGGGGGCCGTGGGACGGCGCGACGCTCGCGGCGCTCGCCGCCGACGACCCCGCCGGCTGGCTCGGGCGGGCCGCCGCTCCCGGGGACGTCCGCATCCCGGTCCTCGTGAAGCTCCTCGACCCGGCCGCCTGGTTGTCGGTCCAGGTCCATCCCGACGACGCGTACGCGCGCCGGCGGCACCCGGACCGCCCGGACCGCGGCAAGGTCGAGACGTGGCGCGTCCTCGAGGCGCCCGCCGGCGCGACGGTCGCCTGGGGGTTCGACGCCGCCACGACGCCCGACGCGGTGCGCGCCGCGATCGACGCGGGGACGCTCGCGGGGCGCCTCCGCCCCCTCCCGGTCGTGCCGGGCGACGTGGTGCACAACCCGGCGGGGACCGTGCACGCGTTGGGGCCCGGCGTCCGCGTCCTCGAGGTGCAGCAGGCGTCGGACCTCACCTACCGCCTGGACGACCACGGCCGCGTGGGGCCGGACGGGGCGCCCCGCGCCCTGCACGTCGACGACGCCCTCGCCGTCGCCGACCTATCCGGTGCGCCGCCCGCGCCGCCGGACCTCGAGCCGGTCGAGGTGGGCTGGACGAACCGGGCGACCTGCCCCCACTACGCCCTGGACGAGGCGGACGTCGCCGGGGAGGTCGAGGGGGCCGCCACCGGACGGTTGCCGCACGTCCTGACGGTCGCGTCGGGGGCGCTCCGCCTGACGGCCGGCGAGCGGACGTGGGCGGCGCCGGAGGGCGCCACCTTCTGGCTGCCCCCCGGCACGCCGCCCGTGCGCCTCGCGGGACGCGGCCTCGTCCTCCGCGCCCGCCCGACCGAGGTCGATGCGTGAGCGACGCCCGGGCCGGGCGGCGGCGCGTGGCGCGGTGGACGGGGGCGGCGCTCGTGGCGGCGGGCCTCGTCGCCGCCGGGGCGCTCGCGACGTGGCTCCCGCCGGGCCCGTTGGTGCCCGCCGCGGACGCGGCGGTCGCGGGCGTGTCCGCGTCGTCGGTGCGCATCGCGGCGTACGACGCAGCTGGCGGCGGCGTCGAGGTCGCGCCGCGCGACGGCGCGGCGGACGTGACGTTCGTGCTGTACCCGGGCGGCCGGGTGCGGCCGCACGCCTACGCCTGGATCGGGGTGGCGCTCGCGCCGGCGGGCGTACGCACGCTGATCCCCACCCTGCCGCTCGACCTGGCGGTGTTCGCCCGCGACCGCCTCGACGCGTTGCGCGAGGCGGACCTGGTGGGCGCGGGCCCGGTCGTGCTCGGCGGGCACTCGTTGGGGGGCGCGATGGCGGTCGCGCACCTGGCGCGCCGGGCGCCGGACGCGGTGGACGGTCTGGTGCTGATGGGGGCGTACCCCGCGGCGGGGGACGACCTGTCGGACCGCGCGTGGCCGACCCTCGTGCTCGCCGCGGAGCTCGACGGCCTCGCGACGGAGGCCGAGGTGACGGCGGGCCTCGAGCGGCTTCCGGGACGCGCGGACCTCGTCGCCATCGAGGGGGCGGTGCACGCCTTCTTCGGGCGCTACGGACCGCAGCGGGGGGACGGCCGACCCACGGTGCCGCGCGCCGCGGCGGAGCGCGCGGTGCGCGCGGCGCTCGAGGGGTTCTTCGCGTCGCTGCGCTGACGACCGTGCGCGCGGGTCAGTACCCCTCGGGCAGGTAGCGCCGCCAGATGGGGTCGACGTCGGCCAGCAGCCCGTAGGCGCTGCTGAACACGAAGCGGGGCGCGCGCGGCGCCCGCGCGAGCGTCATGCGCGCCTCCTCCGGCGTCCGGTCGCGCTTCTTGGCGTTGCAGGAGCGGCAGCAGGCGACGACGTTCTCCCAACTGGTCGGGCCCCCGCGACTGCGGGGCACGACGTGGTCGAGGGTGAGGTCGCTGCCGCGGGTGCCGCAGTACTGACAGCGGTGGTCGTCGCGGCGAAACAGGTTGCGGCGGTTGAACGCCACCTTCTGGCGGCCGGGTCGACGCACGTACCGCGCGAGGCGCACGACGCTGGGGACCGGCACCGCCTGCGACGGGGTCCGGAGGAACGTGTCGGCGTCCTCGACGCGGATCGCGACGTCGGTCATCAACAGTTGAATGGCGCGTTTGACGCTGCAGACGTGCAGCGGTTCGAAGCTGGCGTTGAGGATGAGGACGCGGGCGGCGGCGGGGTCGGTGAGCGGCTCGAGCCCGAGGAGTTCCGCGAGGTGGGCCTCCTCGTTCGCACCGTCGTTCGGGCCGTCGGCCGCGACGCCGTACGGCGTCGGCGGGGCGCCCGCCGGCGCGTCGCCGGCCTGCGCGTCGCCCGCCTGCGCGTCGCCCGCGGGGGCGGCGTCGGGGGGCTTACGGGTCGGGTCGGCGTCGTGCGCGGAGCTCACCTCCGCCTCGAGGCTACCGCATGCCCGGGGCGGGGGGCGTCAGCCCGGGGGGCGCGCGACGGCGAGGTCGAGGAGGCGGGCGACGAGCGCGGGGTAGGGCAGACCCCCGGCGTGCCAGAGGCGCGGGTACATCGAGCGGGCGGTGAAGCCGGGGAGGGTGTTGACCTCGTTGACGAGGAGGGCCCCGTCGGGCCCGAGGAACAGGTCGACGCGCGCGAGCCCCTCGAGGCCGAGGGCGTCGAACGCGCGCAGCGCGAGGGCCCGGGCGGCGTCGGCGGTGGCGGCGTCGAGGGGGGCGGGGACGCGCAACTCCGTCGCGTCGCCGGCGTACTTGTGGGCGTAGTCGTAGAACGCGCCGCCGGGCACGACGACCTCGCCGACGGGGGAGGCGTCGGGGGGGCGGCCGTCCAGGACCGCCACCTCGAGCTCGCGGGCGCCCTCCGCCGCCGCCTCGACGACCCCGCGCGGGTCGTGCCGGAACGCGTCGTCGAGGGCGGCGTCCTGCTCCGCGGCGGTGCGTACGCGTGCGATGCCGACCGAGCTGCCGAGGTTGGCGGGCTTCACGAACCGCGGCCAGGGGAGGTCGGCGAGGTGCGCGCGGGCCGCTTCGGGGTCGTCCGCCACGGCGTCGCGATGCACCGCCCGCCAGGCGACCTGGGGGACGTCGGCGGCGGCGAGGACCTGCTTCATGACGATCTTGTCCATCGCGACGGCGCTCGCGCGGACGCCCGCCCCGACGTACGCGACGCCGGCGGCGTCCAGCAGGCCCTGCAGGCGCCCGTCCTCCCCGCCGGGCCCGTGCAGCAGGGGGAGCACGACCGGCGTCGCGCCGACCGCGTCGGCGCGGGCGACCAGGTCGCGCAGGGCGGCGGCCAGGTCGTCGAGGAGCGCGAGGCGCGGGGTGGGGTCCGGCGCGGGGCGCGCGGGGGCGGGGGGGACGCCCCCGCCCGCGGCGCGGAGGGCGGCGCGGCTCGCGTCGGGGGACAGCAGGCCGCGCCCGTCGCGGCGGAGGACGCGCGGCGTCCAGTCGGCGACGGTGCCGGCCTCCTGCAGGAGCGAGGCGGCGGAGGCGAGGGAGACGGCGTGCTCGTCGGAGGGCCCGCCGCAGAGCAGCAGGACGGGGCGTCCGGCCGCGGTCGTGTCGGCCTCCGTCGCGCTCACGGCGTCCCCCACGTGTGTACATTACACATCATGAGCAGCATACGCCTGTGGGGGGTGGGCGTCAAACGCGGCCCCACCACGAACCGTGCGGCCCGACCGTGGTCCAGCGAACCGTCGTTCCGCCCGACGCCACGTACCCTCCCCCCGACCGCAGCTCGCTCGGCGACGCCGTCGCCCACGCCCCCGCCCCCTCAGGAGGCCCCCATGCTCGTCCGCACCCACTTCTGCACGCGCCTCGGCGTGCACGTGTCCGCCGCCGTTCTCGCCCTCGCCCTGCTCGCCGGGCTCGCCGGCGCGCAGACCCTGCGCGCCGGCATCGGCATCCCCGTCCAACTCGACCCCGCCTTCGCGTCCAGCGACGCGGAGATCCTCGTGCTCTCCAACGTCTACGACTACCTCGTCGAGATCGACGCGAACAACGACGTCCAGCCCGGCCTGGCGACCGACTGGACGACGTCGGACGACGGCGTCGTCTGGACCTTCACGCTGCGCGAGGACGTCACCTTCCACTCCGGCGCGGCGTTCGACCCCGACGACGTCGTCGCCACGTTCGACCGGCTCCGCGACCCCGACGCCGACCTCGCGACGAGCGACCTGTACGCCAACGTCGAGACCGTCGAGGCGACCGGACCGAACGAGGTGACCTTCACCCTCGCCGACCCCAACCCGTTCTTCCTCTACGACCTCTCCGACAACCACGCGGTCGTGCACGACGCCGACGCCGACGACTTCGGCACGACGTTCGACGGGACCGGCCCGTTCCGCGTCGCGTCGTACGCCGCGGAGGACCGCATGCGCCTCGAGGCGGTCGAGGACCACTGGAACGCGCCGGGCGTCGACGCCATCGACCTGGTGTTCTTCAGCGAGCAGTCCGCCGCCGTGAACGCGCTGCGCGGCGGGCAACTCGACCTGGTCCTGCGCATGTCGACGCCCCTCTACCAGAGCCTCGAGGGAGCCGACGGCATCGAACGCACCCGCGTCGCGACGAACGCCTTCGACCTCGTCCGGCTCCGCGCCGACCGCGCGCCGGGCGACGACCCCCGCGTCGTCGAGGCGATGAAGCTCGCCGTCGACCGCGAAGCGATCCGCGCCTTCGTCGGCGGCGGCCTCTCCGCCGCCGCCCTCGACACGCCGGTCGGGCCGCTCTACGACGCCTACCACCGGCCCGACCTCACGCCGCCCGAACGCGACGTCGAGCGCGCCCGCGCGCTGCTGGCCGACGCCGGGTACGCCGACGGCCTCGAACTCACCCTCCACGTCCCCGACAGCGGCGACCGCCCCGACCTCGCCGTCGTCCTCAAGGACCAACTCGACGACGCCGGCTTCGACATCGACGTCCAGGTCCAACCCGAAAGCGTCTACTACGGCGAAGGCGGCTGGCTCGACGTCGACTTCGGCATCACCGGTTGGGGGTCGCGCCCGACCCCGCAGTTCTACTTCGAGACGATGATCGCCTGCGACGCCGTCTGGAACGAGGCGCACTACTGCGACCCCGAGGTCGACGCCCTCATCGACGAGGCGGGCGCCACCCTCGACGAGGACGTGCGGCGCGCCGCCTACGCCGACCTGCAGCGCATCCTCGCGACCGAAGGGCCCTACGTCATCCCCTACTTCTTCCCGCAGTTCGCCGCCCTGAGCGACGCGTACGAGGGGCTCGCCCTCAAGGCGTTCCCCGGCCGCACCGACCTGGCCGCCCTCCAGCCTCGGTGAGCGCCCCGCGCGCGGCCGGCGCGACGTTCGCCGGCGCCGGCGCGCGGACGCCCCGCCGGCGCGGTGCGCTCGGCGTGGTGCGCAGCCTCTACGACCGGCCGGCGAGCGCGATCGGCACCACCGGGGTGCTCCTCTTCCTCGCGCTCGCGGCGGTCGGGCCCCTCGTCGCGCCGTACGGCCCCACCGACCAGGTGCTCCTCGACCGCTCGCAGGCGCCCAGCGCCGCGCACTGGTTCGGCACCGACCGCCTCGGCCGCGACGTGTTCAGTCGCGTCGTGGCCGGCGCCCGCGACATCCTCCTCCTCGCCGGCGGCGGGACCGCCCTCGCGGTCCTGCTCGGCACCGCCACCGGCCTGTGGACGTCGGCGCGCGGCGGGTGGCTCGAGGAGGTCACCTTCCGCCTCTACGACGCGCTCCTCGCGCTCCCCGCGCTGTTGTTGGCGTTGTTGTTGCTCGGCACCGTCGGCCCCTCGCGCGCCAGCGTCCTGCTCGTCATCGCGGTCGCCTACACCCCGATCGTCGCGCGCGTCGTGCGCAGCGTTGTGCTCAGCGTCAAGGCGCGCGAGTGGGTCGCCGCCGCCCGCCTCCAGGGGGAATCCGGCCGTTGGATCCTGCTGCGCGAAATCCTCCCCAGCGTCCTGCCCGCCCTCGCGGTCGAAAGCGCACTCCGCTTCAGTTACGCCATCTTCCTCGTCGCCTCCCTCGGGTTCCTCGGCGTCGGGGTGCAACCCCCGTCCCCCGACTGGGGCCTCATGGTCGCCGAAGCTCGCGACTACGTGTACCTGACCCCCTGGTCGCTCGCCTTCCCCGCCGCCGCCATCAGCGGCCTCGTCGTCAGCGTCAACCTCGCCGCCGACGGCCTCGGGCGGGCGTTGCGGAGCGGCGCGTGAACGCCGGACTGGCGCTCCGCGACGTCACCGTCGCCTACGGCGATACCGACGTCCTGCACGGCATCGACCTCGACGTCGCACCGGGGGAGACCGTCGGCCTCGTCGGCGAATCGGGGAGCGGCAAGTCCACGCTCGCCCTCGCCGCCCTCCGCGCCCTCCCGCCCGGCGGCACCGTCCGTCGGGGACGCATCACGCTGGCCGGCGACGACCTCCTCGCGATGGACGCCGCCCACCTCGCGGCCCTCTGGCGTCACCGCGTCCGCTTCGTGCCGCAGGACCCGCTCCCCTCCATGAACCCCGCCCTCACGGTCGGACTGCAGCTGGCGGAGGCGCTCGACCCGCTCCAGCCGCGCCGCGCCGACCTCGCCGAGGTCGACGCGATGCTGGACGCCGTCGGGCTGCCCGACCCCGCCCGCGTCCGCCGCCGCTACCCGTTCGAGCTGTCCGGCGGCCAACAACAACGCGTCATGATCGCCATGGCGCTCCTGGGCCGCCCCGAACTCCTGGTGATGGACGAACCCACCACCAACCTGGACGTCACCACCGAAGCCGCCATCCTCGAGCTGGTCCAAGAGCGCGTACGGGACGGCCGGACCGCCGTCCTGTACGTCAGTCACAGCCTCGGCGTCGTCGCCGCCCTCTGCGACCGCGTCGAGGTCCTCTACGCCGGCCGCGGCGTCGAACGCGCCGACGTCCGCGACCTCTACCGCGCCCCCGTCCACCCGTACACCGTCGGTCTCCTCGACGCCGTGCCGGACCTGGCCCGCGGCAAGGGGCACGCCCCCCTCCGACCCATCCCCGGCCGCCTCCCCACGCCCGGCGACACGGACGGCGGCTGCGTCTTCGCGCCCCGCTGCCCCGTCGCGGAGCCCACCTGCCGGTCGAGCGAACCCCCCCTCGCCCCGATCGCGGACCGGCACGACGTCGCCTGCCTCCGCGCGGACGCGATCCACGACGGCGTTCTCTCGCCCCGGCAGCCCGCCCCCACCCCTCCGGACGCGCCCCCCGCGGAGCACGGCACCTCGCTGCACGCCGACGGGCTCGCTGCGAGCTTCGCGGCGCGCGCCCGCCTCGTCGACCGGCTCCGCGGGCGCGCCCGACCGCGTCTGCAGGCCCTGCGCGGCGTCAACCTGCACGTCCCCGCCGGCCGGACGCTCGGCCTCGTCGGCGAGTCGGGCAGCGGCAAGAGCACCTTCGCGCGCGCCGTCGTGGGGCTCGAGACGCCCGACGCCGGCACGGTCACCCTCGACCGGACGGCGCTCCCCGCGCGCCTCCGCGACCGACCCCGCGACCTGCTCGCGCGCCTGCAGATGGTGTTCCAATCCAGCGACGAGGCGCTGCACCCCTACCGCACCGTCGGCGCGACGTTGCGGCGGCCCCTGCACCGCCTAGCGGGCGTCCCCGCCCACGAGCTGGACGCCGCCGTCGCGGATCTGCTCGCGTCGGTTGCGCTGACGCCCGCCTACGCGGGGCGGACGCCCCCCGAACTCTCGGGCGGCGAACGCCAACGCGTCGCCATCGCCCGCGCCTTCGCCAGCGACCCCGAAGTGCTGTTGCTCGACGAGTCGGTCTCCGGCCTGGACGTCAGCGTCCAAGCGTCGGTCCTCAACCTCCTCGACGACCTACAACGCGCACGCGGCGCGAGCTACCTGTTCATCGGGCACGACCTCGCCGTCGTCGCGCACCTCGCCGACGAGGTGGCGGTCCTGTACCTCGGGGCGGTCGCGGAGGCCGGCCCGACCGACGCCCTCCTCACCCCACCCTTCCACCCGTACACCGAAGCGCTGTTGGCCGCCGTGCCGCGCCCCGACCCGGGCGCCCGGGCCGCGCGCGCCCCCCTCGAGGGGGACCTGCCCAGCCCCCAGGACGTGCCCGCCGGGTGTCCCTTCGCGACGCGCTGCCCCCGCGTCCTCGGGTCGGTCTGCCACGACGAGACGCCGCCGGAACGGTGGAGCGACGACGGGCGCCACCGCATCCGCTGCCACATCCCCCGCCCCGACCTCGCCGCCGTCCAGGCGGACCTCGACCTGCGGGAGGCACCGTGATCGCCTTCCTGCTCCGCCGCACCGGCTTCCTGGCCCTGACGGTCCTGCTGGCCTCGATGCTGGTGTTCGCCGTCACGAACCTCCTGCCCGGGGACCCCGCCCGCATCCTGCTCGGGCGCGAGGCGGGCCCCGCCGCCCTCGCGCAGGTCCGCAGCGACCTCGGCCTCGACCGGAGCGTCCCGGTGCGCTACGCCACCTGGTTGGCCGGAGCGGCGCGCGGCGATTGGGGCACCAGCTTCGCGACCGGCGAGCCGATCGGGCCGCTCCTCGGCGAGCGGCTCGGCAACAGCTTGCGCCTGGCCGGCGTCACCCTCGCGTTCGCCGTCCCGCTCGCGATCGGCCTCGGGGTCCTCGCCGCCGTCCAGGCCGGCCGCTGGCCCGACGCCGTCGTCAGCCTCTCCAGCCTCGCCGTCGTCGGCCTCCCCGAGTTCGTGACCGGCATCGTCCTCATCCAGGTGTTCGCGTTCGGGCTGGGGTGGTTCCCCGCCAACGCCTCGATCCCGCCCGACACGCCGTTCCTCGAGGCCCTGCCGTCGCTGGTGCTGCCCGCCGCCACCGCGACGCTCGTGATGCTCGCCTACGTCGCTCGCCTCACCCGCGCCAGCGTCCTCGAGGAGCTGCGCCGCCCCTACCTCCGCACCGCGCTTCTCAAGGGCGTCCCCCGCCGCACGGTGCTGCGCCGGCACGCCCTGCGCAACGCCCTGTTGCCCACCATCACCGTCGTCGCGATCAGCGTCGGGTGGTTGATCAGCGGGTTGATCGTCGTCGAGAACGTCTTCAACTACCCCGGCCTCGGACGGCTCCTGACGTTCGCCATCGACCGCCGCGACCTGCCCCTCCTGCAGGCCGTAACGCTGGTCGCCGTCGTCGTGTTCGCCCTCGCGAACCTCGTCGCCGACGTGCTCTACGCCTGGCTGGACCCGCGCATCCGGCTCGCCTGACTCAGACGCCCGCGAACGCCGCGATGCGTTCGCGGGCGTCCGCGGCGTCGGCCGCCACCTCGCCCGCGACGCGCCCGTCGCGCAGGAACACGATCCGGTCGGCCCGCAACGCCGCGTTCGGGTCGTGCGTCACCATCGCGACCGTCCACCCGCGCGCGTCCACGCCGCGCCGCAACAGGTCGAGGACCTCCCCCCCGGTGGTGCTGTCGAGGTTCCCCGTCGGCTCGTCCGCGAGGACGACGACCGGGTCGTTCACCAACGCCCGCGCGATCGCGACGCGTTGGCGTTGCCCTCCCGACAACTGTTCGGGGCGGTGGTCGAGCCGCTCCTGGATGCCGAGGTCCTGCGCGAGATCCCGGAGGCGCGCTTCGCCCTCGGACCGTCGTCCGGCGACCTCGGCGGGCAACAGCACGTTCTCGCGGGCCGACAGGTTCGGCAGCAACTCGAACGTCTGGAACACGAACCCGACGTCGTCGCGACGCATGCGCGTCGCGGCGTCGTCGTCGAGGTCCGCCGTCGGGCGCCCGTCGAGCGCGACGCGGCCCGCGTCGGGCACGTCCAACAGGCCCAGGAGGTGAAGCAGCGTCGATTTGCCGCTCCCCGAGGGGCCCATCACCGCGAGGAAGGTGCCGCGCTCTACGTCGAGCGACACGTCGTGCAACGCCGGGATCGCCACCTCCCCCAGGCGGTACGCCTTCGTCAAGCCGACCGCCCGGACGGCGGGCGTCGACGCGCGCGAGGGGGCGTCGGGGGCGTCGTGCGGAGGGTCGGTCGGGCCGACCGTCGCGGGCGGGGTGGGGGCGTCGTTCACGTGCTTCCTTTCAGCGCCTCGATCGGGGCGAGGCGGGCCGCGCGGCGCGCGGGGGCCCAGGAGGCGAGCAGCCCCACGAGCGGAGAGGCGAGCAACGCCACCCCCACCAGGGACCAGGGGACCGCCGGATCGAGTTCGTAGCCGGTCAGCGCCTCCGCGCCGGCGGTCACGACGTCGGCGAGGGCGAGCCCGAAGGCGACCCCCAGGACGCTGCCGAGCACGACGACGACGAGGCCCTCCGCGACGACGATGCGGCGCACCCCGTCGCGGGAGACGCCCAGCACCCGCAAGGTCGCCAGGTCCCGACCGCGGGTCGCGAGGTTCATCCCCAGCGTGTTCGCCACCCCCAACGCCGCGATGGCGACCGCCAACCCCAACAACGTGTTCGTCGCCCGAAACGTGCGTTGGCTCAACGTCACGATCTCCGCCTTGTAGGCGTCGTTCGGGGTCGCGTCGAGGTAGAGCTCCGGGAAGCGCGCGCGGAGGTCGGCGGCGACGGCGGACGGGTCCGCCGCCGGGTCGAGGAGCAGGACGTACAGGTCCGGCGTGCCGCCCCCGAACCGCTCGAGCGCATCGATCGACGCAATGACCGTCTCGCCGCCCCCGGTGAAGTCGACGACGACCCCGCCGACCCGGAAGGGGGCGAACCCGTCGCGCGTCCGGAGGTCGGCGACGTCGCCGACCCCCAGGCCGTAGCGTTCCTGCATCGTCGCGGAGATCAACACGCCGTCGTTCGACCGGAGCGTCGCGTACCCCTGCGCATCGTCGCCCTGTTCGCCGACGTACAGAAACCGCCCGAAGTCGAGGGCGGGATCGAAGCGGGCGGGATCCACCAGGATCAACGCCACCGTCCGGCCGCGCGCCGCGTCCGGCGGCCGGTAGCGCACCGCGCGGATTCCGACGCCCGAGGCGACGTCGACCGCGGGCAACGCGGTGAGGCGCGCCTCGAAGTCGTCGGGGAAGGCGACGGGGGAGGTGACGAACAGGTCGCCCGTGATCGTCGCGTCCACCCAGTCGGAGATCTCGGCGTTGATGCCGGCCACCATCGCCCCCACCCCGATCACGAGGCCGGTACCGACGACGACGGTGCCGACCGCGACGCCGTTGCGGTTGGCGCTGCGCGCCGCGAACGCGCTCGCTAGGTCCCCCGCCACCCCGAACGCCCCGCGCAACGCCGGACGCGCGACGCGGAACGCCGGGCCGAGGAGGGCGCGGGCGGTGAGGGACACGCCGATCGAGAACGCCGCCATCGCGACGGCGGCCGCCGCGAGGGCGGTGGGGCCCTCCCACGGCACGCGCGTGACGGCGAGGCCGACGAGGATCGCCGCGACGCCCCACCGCACGGCGCTGGGCAGCTGCGCCGCTTCCGCCGCCCGCCGGGCGGCGAGCGGCGCCGCGCGCGACGCGAGGCGGGCGGGCCACGACCCCGCCACCAGCGCGACGGCGACGCCGCCGGCGGCGGCGGTCGCGACCGCCGTCCAGGGCACCACCAGGCCGCGCACCTCGAAGCCGAGCCCGAAGGCGTTCGCCCACGTCAGGACCCACGCGAGCGCGATCCCGAACGCCACGCCGAACACGACGCCTGCGGCGGCGACGAGGGCCGCCTCGAACATGGCGAGGCGACGCACGTCGCGGCGTCGCAACGCCACCGTCCGCAACAACGCGTACGTGCGGGTGCGCTCCACGACGCTCGCCATGAAGGTGTTGTAGGCCAGGAACCCCCCCAACGCCAGCAACGTCGCGGCCAACACCAGCAGGCCCGCCTGCAACGTCTCGACGATGCCGCCCGCCAGCTCCCCCCGTCCGGCCGGCGCGCCGACGTCGTACCGGGCGTCGAGGGTCGCTTCGAGCGCCGCTCGCAGGGTCGCGACGTCGACGCCCGGCGCCGCCTCGATCTCGAGCAGCGAGGCGCGCCCGTCGAGGCGGACGGCGCTCTGCACCGCTGCGAGGGGCGCGAGGGCGACCCGCCCGCCGTTGCTGGAGCCGTACCCGGTGGCGCCGTCGACGAGGCCGACCAGCCCGAACGTCGCCTCCCCGAAGCGGGTGGCGAAGGCGACGTCGTCGCCGACGGCGAAGCCGCGGGCCTCCGCGAACGGGCGGGCCATCACCAGCGCCGCTTCGTTCGGGGCCGGCCAGCGGCCCGCGACGAGGTCGGCGGGGAGCGCATCGGGGGCCGCCATGGCGCGGCCGGAGAGCTGGAAGCCGCTGTCGACGCCGGGCACGACCGGCGGGACGTACCCCTCGACCTCGCGCACCGGCTCGACCCGGGCGTTCAGGACCGGCGCGACGGCGGCGACCTCCGGCAGGGCCCGCACGACGTCCTCGACCGGGTCGAGGGGCATCACCGCCCGCCCGCCGGCGCCGGGCGTCACGAGGAGGTCGGCGCGTCCGACGGTCGCCGCGAAGTCCGCCTGCAGGTTGCTGCGCACGTTCGCGCCGACCGACAACGACGCCAGCACCGCCGCGATGCCGACCCCCACCCCCACGACCGTGGCGGCGGTCCGCCACGGGTGCCGCAGCAGGTTCCGTACCGCCAAGCGCAGCAGGACGCGGGTCACGCGCCCCTCACCCGCGCCCCGCGGCGGCGGGGACGGCGGACGGTCCTGCGCCGGGGTCGGCGTCGGTGGCAGGGGACGGCGCTGCGCTGGAGGCCGTCCCGTGCAGGGCGGCCACCTCGTGGGCGGCGACCGACTCGTGTGCGGCGGCCGCCCGGTGCGCGGCGACCGCCGCCGCGCCCCCGGGGGTGGTGGCGAGCGCGGCGTGCACGTCGGCGCGAGTGTCGACGCGAACCAGCGCGTCGCGCAGCCCGCGCGCCTCGGGGTGGCGTTCGGCGTACGTCGCGAGGTGCGCCCGGAGGCCGCGGAGGCCGCGCGCTTCGCCGGCGTGCGCCACCTGCAGGTCGACGTGCCGGAGGAGCACCGCGGCGGCCTCCCGCCAGCCGCGCGGGGCGCCCCCCCGCACCTCGTCGAAGATCCACGGCCGGCCCAACGCCCCCCGCGCGATCATCACGCCGACCCCCCGTGCCTGGAGGGCGTGCGCCGCAGCGGGGTCGTCGACGTCGCCGGAGTACAGCACCGGTACGGGACTCCAGGCGGCGACGTCGAGGATCGGGGCGGGGTCGGCGGCGCCGCCGTACTTCGCGGCCGCGGTCCGGCCGTGCACCGCGAGGGCGGCGACGCCGCCCTCCACCAGGGCGCGGGCGACTGCGTCCAGTTCGACGCGGTCGCGCCCCAAGCGGGTCTTCGCCGACACGGGCAGGCCGGTCGCGTCGCGGATCGCAGTCACGATCCGGGCGGCGCCCACCGGATCGCCGATCAGGCGCGCGCCGCAGCCCTTGTCGAGGATCTTCTTCACGGGACACCCCATGTTCAGGTCGAACGCCGCAGGCGCGAAGCGGTCCTGCAGGAGGCGCGCCGCGGCGGCAGCCTCGTCGGGGTCGGCGGCGAAGAGTTGGATGACGACGTCCGGTTCGCCGGGGTAGGGCGCGGGGATCGCCAGACTGCGTTCGTCGCCCTTCGCGAGGGCGCGAGCGCTGACCATTTCCGTCACCGCCCAGGCGCTGCCGTGCTCGCGGGCGAGACGCCGGAACGGCGCGTCGCTGAACCCCGCCATCGGGGCCAACACCGCACCCCCCTGCGCCAATCGGGCCGCGAAGACGTTCACGACGCCAGCCTACCCGCGGCACCGGGGGGCGCGCGTACCCACACCGAACGCGGAGGGGCCACCGAGGCCGCCGGCGGGGCCCGAGCCGGCGGTCCGGGGCGAGGTGGTAGACTCGCGCCCGGCACGAAATCGACCGGGCTTCGGCCCGTGGGAGGGTGACGATGATCAGCGTGACCGATCTACGAAACGGCACGAAGGTGGAGATGGACGGCGGCCTGTGGGAGTGCCTCGACTTCCAGCACCAGAAGATCGGCCGGGGCGGCGCGAAGGTCGTCGCCAAGTTCAAGAACCTCGAGAGCGGCAGCATCGTCGAGCGGACGTTCAACGCCTCGGAGAAGCTGGCCGACATCTTCATCGACTACAAGACGATGCAGTTCCTGTTCTCCGACGGGGACCTGTTCACGTTCATGGATCTCGAGACGTACGACCAACCGACGTTGGACCGCGCCCAGATCGGGGATGCGGCGAAGTGGTTGAAGCCCAACACCGAGGTCACCGTCGATTACTACGGCGAGAAGGCGCTCAAGGTCACGCTCCCCAACGTCATCGAGCTCGCCATCACCGAGACCGACCCGGGCGTGAAGGGCGACACCGTGTCGGGCGGCAGCAAGCCCGCCACCCTCGAGACCGGCGCGGTCGTGCAGGTCCCGCTGTTCGTCGACCCGGGCACCGTCGTGCGCGTCGACACCCGCTCCGGCGAGTACCTCGGGCGCGTCTGATGGACGTCAAGGAGGTCAAGAAGCTCCTCGACGCGGTGACGGCGGCCGACGTCGACGAGTTCCGCTACGAAACGGCGGACGTCCGCATCGAGGTGAAGCGCAACGGCGTGTCCGCGGCGGCGCCCGCGCCGGCCCCGGTCGCGCCGGCCGCGGCCCCCGCCCCCGCGCCCGCGGTGGCGAACGCCCCCGCGGCGGGCGACGCCGCGCCCGCACCGGAGGCGGCGGAGCCCGGCGACGGGCTGGTGGACGTCAAGGCGCCGATCGTCGGCACCTTCTACGCCGCGCCGGCGCCCGACGCGGAGCCGTTCGTGAAGGTCGGCGACCGCGTCGAGGCGGGCGCCGTGTTGTGCATCCTCGAGGCGATGAAGTTGATGAACGAGATCGAGGCGGAGGTCGCCGGCACGGTCCGCGAGGTCCTGGTCCGCAACGAGGAGCCGGTCGAGTACGGGCAGGTGCTCGTGCGCATCGCTCCGGACTGAGTCGCGTGATCTCGAAACTGCTCGTCGCCAACCGCGGAGAGATCGCCCTGCGGATCCTACGGGCCGCCCGCGAGCTGGGCGTCACGACCGTCGTCGCCTACTCCGAAGCGGACGCGTCGAGCCTCCCGGTGCTGCTCGCCGACGAAGCGGTCTGCATCGGGCCGCCCGCCGCCCGCGACTCCTACCTGAACGTCCACAACCTGCTGGCGGCCGCGCTGGTGTCGGGCTGCGAAGCGATCCACCCCGGGTACGGCTTCCTCGCCGAGAACGCGGAGTTCGCGCAGATGTGCGAGGAACACAACCTGATCTTCGTCGGGCCGCGCCCCGACACCATCCGGCGCATCGGCGACAAGGCCAGCGCGCGCGCCCTCGCCGACGCGGCCGGCGTGCCCATCACGCCCGGCTCCGGTCCGCTCGAGGACCTGGCGTCCGCCGCACGCTTCGCGGACGAGGTCGGCTACCCGGTCATCCTCAAGGCGTCCGCCGGCGGTGGGGGGCGCGGCATGCGGGTCGTGCACGAACCTGGGGAGCTCGAACGGCAGTACCACGCCGCCCGCGAGGAGGCGCGCAGCGCCTTCGGGAACGCCGAGGTGTACCTCGAGGCGTTCCTCGAGGAACCCCGGCACGTCGAGGTGCAGGTGTTCGGGGATGGAGCGGGGGAGGTCGTGCACCTGTTCGACCGCGACTGTTCGCTGCAGCGGCGCTACCAGAAGGTCCTCGAGGAGGCCCCGAGCCCCGTGGGGGACGACCTGCGCGCCCGCGTCGCGGCGTCGGCGGTGGCGCTCGCGAAGACCCTCGACTACCGCGGGGCGGGCACCGTCGAGTTCCTCGTCGACGCGAAGGGGCGGCACTTCTTCAGCGAAATGAACACCCGCATCCAGGTCGAGCACCCCGCGACGGAGTTGGTGACCGGTACCGACCTCGTCGCGCAACAGATCCGCCTTGCGGCGGGGGAGGCGCTCCCCTGGCGACAGGAGGACCTCACGGTGCGAGGGCACGCGATCGAGGTGCGCATCAACGCCGAGGATCCCGACCGCGACTTCCGGCCGGCGGCCGGCGTCGTGCGGGAGGTGTTGTGGCCGGGCGGCCCGGGGGTGCGCGTCGATTCGCACGTGTACGCCGGCTACGCGATCCCGCCGAACTACGATAGCCTCGTGGCGAAGATCCTCGCGTGGGGCCCCACCCGCGACGACGCGATCGCCCGCATGCGGCGGGCGCTGCGAGAGACGGTGATCGACGGCGTGACCACGACCCTGGCGTTCCACCTGCGCGTCCTCGACGACCCGGCGTTCCAGCGCGGCGAGGTCTCCACGCACTTCGTTCCCCGGATGTTGGCGTCTTGATGCGCCGGAGGAGGTCCCCATGAGCGACGCGACGACTCCGCACCTCGGGCAGGACGTGCTGTTCGGCATCGCCCAGCTCGCCCTCGAGCAGGTGGACGGCCTGCGGCCGTTGGCGCCCCCCGCGCGCGTCGGCGAGTTCCTGACCGGTCGGCGCGCGAAGGGGATCCGCATTGACCGCGACGGCGACGTCGTGGACGTCGACCTCAACGTCACGGTCCGCTACGGCACCGAGATCCCCGCCGTCGCCGACCGCGCGAAGCGCGTGGTGCGCGAGGCGGTCGCCAGCATGACCGGGCTCGAGGTCCGGTCGGTGCGCGTCACCGTCACCGGCATCGACGTGGGCGACGCCGCCGACGCGGACGGTGCGGATGGCTAGACGGCGCGCCCGCGAGCTGGCCTTCCGGGCGTTGTTCCAAGCGGACCGGGGCGGTACCGACCTCGACGCCACCTGGCGGCAGATCCGCAGCGAGGTCGGCGAAACCGACGAGGACGGCTACGGCGACGTGCTCGACGCGGACGCCCTCGCGTTCGCCGAACGCCTCGTGCACGCCTACCGCGACCACCGGGACGCGATCGACGGGGCCCTCGCCGACCGCATCGAGGGCTGGACGTTCCCGCAGATGGCGCAGACCGACCTGAACGTCCTCCGTCTCGCCCTGACCGAGCTGCGCTACGAGGACGACGTCCCCCCGCGCGTGACGCTCGAGATGGCGGTCCGGCTCGCGAAGCGGTTCGGGGGCGAGGAGTCGGGCCGGTTCGTCAACGGCGTGCTCGGGTCGTTCCACCGCGACGCGGAGGCCGACCTGGCGGGGTCGGCGTGAGCGCGACCGTCCTCGACGGGCGCGCCGTCGCCGCGGCGGTGTTGGCCGACGTGCGCGCGGACGCCGCGGCGATGGATCCCGCTCCGCGGCTGGTGTTCGTCCGCGCGAGCGACGACCCGGCCGGCGCGTCGTACGTCCGCAGCAAAGGCAAACGCGCGGGGACGGCCGGCGTGCGGCACGAGACGCGGGTCGTGCCGAGCGACGCGACGGACGCGGACCTGCACGCCCTCCTGGAGGCCCTGAACGGCGACGACGACGTCGATGGCGTGCTGCTGCAGCTTCCGTTGTACCCGCACCTCGACGCCGACGCGGCGCTGCTGCGCATCGCGCCGGAGAAGGACGTCGACGGCCTCCACCCCATGAACGTGGGTCGCTTGTGGAGTGGGCGTTCGGCCCTTGCGCCCGCGACGCCCGCCGGCCTGTTGGCGATCCTGGATCACCACGACATCCCGCTCGAGGGGCGTGAGGTGGTCGTCGTCGGGCGTAGCGACCTGGTGGGGAAGCCCGCCGCCGCGTCGTTCCTGCGGCGGAACGCGACGGTGACGGTGGCGCACTCGCGGACGCGGGACCTGGCGGACGTCACGCGCCGCGCCGACGTGCTGGTGGCCGCCGCCGGCGTGCCCGGCATGATTACGCCCGATCACGTCCGCGCAGGCGCCGTCGTCCTCGACGTCGGGCAGGCGCCGGTCGACGGGGTGTTGCGCGGCGACGTCGCGCCGGACGTCGCGCGCGTCGCGGGGGCGCTCACGCCGACGCCGGGCGGGACCGGCCCGATGACGGTCGCGATGGTCGTCGCGAACACCGTGCAGGCGGCCCGCATGCGGCGGGGGGCGGCGTGAGCGACGCGCTCGTGTACGGGCCGCTCGGTGCGGCGGTCGTCGCGACCGTCGTCGCGCAGCTCATCAAGCTGGTGTTGGCCGCCGCGACGGAGCGGCGCTTCGCGCCGGAACGGTTGCTGGAGACCGGCGGCATGCCGTCCTCGCACAGCGCCTCCGTCGCGGCGCTCGCGACGGCGCTGGGGATGACGGAGGGCGTCACGTCGCCGGTGTTCGCCGTCGCGATGGTCCTTGCCGGCATCGTGATGTACGACGCGACCGGCATCCGTCGGGCGGCGGGCATGCAGGCGCAACTCATCAACGACCTCGTCGAGGAACTCGGGCACCTGTTCGACGAGGGGTTCCAGCCCGACGCGTTGCAGACGTTGCTGGGTCACACGTACCCGCAGGTGCTGGTCGGGGCGCTCTTGGGCGTCGCGACCGCCGTCGTGCTCGTTTAGGCCGACGGTTCCGAGCGTCCGCCCGCGAGGTCGGGGTTCCGGTCGGCGCGGGCGACGACCGCGACGCGGACCTCCCGCGCGCCGGCGGCGAGGAGGGCGTCGCGCGCCGCGCGCGCCGTCGCGCCGGTCGTCCAGACGTCGTCGATCAGCAGGAGGGGGAGGGGCGGGAGGCGCGCCGCAGCGAACGCGCCCGCGACGTTCGCGTCGCGGGCCGCGCCGCGCGTCCGCGCTTGGCGTTCGGTAGCGCGAATGCGCCGAAGCCCGCGCCAGCGAGGCCGCGCGAGGGCGGTCGCGACGGCGCTCGCGAGGCGGTCGGCCTGGTCGTACCCGCGTGCCCGGCGGCGGCGGGGGTGGAG
>JAVLCF010000027.1 GCA_031581195.1 Trueperaceae bacterium
CCCTCGCCGCCCGCATCTGGCTGCCCGAAGGGGCGGAGGACGCCCCCGTCCCCGCGATCCTCGAGTACCTGCCCTACCGCCGCCGCGACCGTACCCGCGTCCGCGACGACGCCCACCACCCCTACATGGCGGGGCACGGCTACGCCGCGATCCGCGTCGACATGCGCGGGACCGGCGACGCCGAAGGCATCCTCCACGACGAGTACCTGCTGCAGGAACAGCTCGACGGCATCGAGGTCATCGAGTGGATCGCCCGGCAACCGTGGTGCGACGGCGGCGTCGGCATGATCGGCATCTCGTGGGGCGGCTTCAACGGCCTGCAGATCGCCGCGCACGCCCCCGAGGCGCTCAAGGCGGTCATCACGATGTGCTCGACCGACGACCGCTACGCCGACGACATCCACTACATGGGCGGCACCATGCTCACCGACAACTGGATGTGGGCCAACTCCATGTACGGCCGGAACTTCATGCCGCCCGACCCCGCCACGTTCGGGGAGGGCTGGCGCGAGACCTGGCTGAAGCGCCTCGACGAGGGCCGCTTCTGGCTCGAGCCGTGGCTCGAGCACCAGCGCCGCGACGCCTTCTGGGAGCACGGCTCCGTGTGCGAGAACCCCGCCGCGATCCGCTGCCCCGTGTTCGCGGTCGGCGGGTGGGCGGACGGCTACTCGAACGCCATCCCCCGCCTCCTCGAGACCCTCGACGTGCCCCGCCTCGGGCTGATCGGCCCCTGGGCGCACATCTACCCCGACCAGGGCGTCCCCGGCCCCGCGATGGACTTCATGGGCGAAGCGCTTCGCTGGTGGGACCGCTGGCTCAAGGGGGTGGAGACCGGCATCATGGACGAGCCGCAACTCCGCGCGTGGATCCAGGAGAGCCTCCCGCCCGACGCCGGCCACGCCGAACGCGAGGGCCGCTTCGTGGGGGAGCCGGCCTGGCCCAGCCCGAACGTCCAGCCGACCGCCCACCCCCTCGCCGAGGGGCGCCTGGCCGCGCCGGGCGAAGCGACCGAGGACGCCACCTGGACGGTCTCGAGTCCGGTCGGGACCGCCATGGAGGCGGGCGACTGGTGCAGCTACGGCAGCCCCGGCGACCTGCCCACCGACCAGCGCGCCGCCGACGGCAAGTCGCTCGTGTTCGACGGCCCCGTGCTGGACGCGCCCCTCGAGATCCTCGGCGCGCCGGTCCTGGAGGTGGCGCTCCGCAGCGACCAGCCGCAGGCCAACCTCTACGTCCGCCTCGAGGACGTCCGGCCGGACGGCGGCGTGAGCCGCGTCAGTTACGCCCTGTTCAACCTCACGCACCGCGACTCGCACGCCGAGCCCACCCCGCTCGAGCCGGGCGCGACGTACCCGGTGCGCATCCAACTCAACGACGTCGGCTACCGCTTCCCCGCCGGCCACCGCGTCCGCCTCGCGATCGCGACCGACGCGTGGCCGTTGGCGTGGACGTCGCCGTCGCTCGCCTCGATCGAGATCGACGCGAAGGACGGCCGCTTCACGCTGCCGGTCCGCCCGCCCCGCGACGGGGACGGCGAGGTGACGGTGCTGCAGCCGCCCCGCAACGCGCCGCCCACGCCGCGGACGTTCGTCGAGCCCACCTCCCTCGAGCGCGAGGTCACGTACGACGTCCTGACGGGGGAAACCACCCTCGAGGTCCGCGCCGACGGCGGGACGGTCGTCTTCCACGACACCGACGCGGTCGTCACCCTCGCGCAGGTGTTGCGGTACGTCCACCGCGGGAACGACCCCACGTCCGCGCGCACCGAGGCGCACAACGTCGTGCAGTTCCAGCGCGGCGACTGGGACGCGTCGTTCGAGACGCGGACCGGCATGTGGGCCGATGCCGACGCCTTCTACGCCTACTCCAAGGTCGACGCCTTCGACGCCGGTGAACGCGTCTTCGAACGCGAACGCGAAGAGCGGTACGAGCGCGACCACGTTTGACGCTGCACCACGCGGACCGGCGCACCCCGCGCCGACGCCGGACCCCGCGACGTTCTCGGCGCGCAGAACGGGAGATCGCATGACCCCCCGCACCCCCACGACCCAGACCCCCGCCGTCCGGCCTCTGGCCTGGCTCGCGGCGCTCGTCCTGCTGCTCGGCAGCGCCGTCGCGCAGGACGCCGACCCCGACACCCTGTCGGTCCGCGCGCGCAGCGGCATCGACATCGCCACGATGGATCCCGCGTACTACAACGGCAACGAGGAGTTCAACCTCGACCTGGCGATCTACAGCAAACTCATGCGCTTCGAGGAGGGCTCCGGCGAGGTCGTCCTCGACGCCGCGGAGAGCGTCGAGGTCAGCGAGGACGGCCTCACGATCGACTTCACCCTCAAGGAGGGCATCCAGTTCCACCACGGCTACGGGGAACTCACCGCGGAGGACGTCAAGTTCTCCTTCGAGCGGATCGCCGACCCGGCGAACGAGTCGCCCTACGCTTCGGAGTGGAGCACCCTCGACCGGGTCGAGGTGCTCGGGCCGTACGAGGGCCGCATCCACCTGAACGAGGTGTACGCGCCGCTGTTCACCTCCTCGATCCCGTTCACGACCGGCAGCATCGTCTCGAAGGCCGCCTTCGAGGACCGCGGGGAGCGCATCGCGACGAACCCGGTCGGTTCCGGCCCCTACGCGTGGGCGGCCTGGGAGCCGAACCAGGCGATCGTGCTGGAGCGGTTCGACGCCTACTACGGCGAGGCGCCGGACTTCGAGACGATCCGCGTCGAGCCGATCGTCGATCCCCTCATCGCGGAGTTCTCGTTCGACGTCGGTGAGCTCGACGCGACCGAGATCTCGCTCGAGTCGGTCGAGCGCTACCAGGAGGAGGACGACGTCGTCGTGACGATCCTCGACACCCTGCGCTACCACTGGTTGGGCTTCAACCAGTCCGCCGCGCCGTTCGACGACGTCCGCGTCCGGGAGGCGATCCGCTACGCCGTGAACGTCGACGAGATCCTCACCGGCGCCTACAACGACGTGCCGAACCGCGCGAACACGATGCTGGCGCCCGACGTGCTGGGCCACTGGGCCGACGCGCCGGCGTACCAGCCGGACCTCGAGCGCGCCCGCGCCCTGCTCGCCGAAGCCGGCTACGAGGGCGGCTTCGAGACGACGTTGATCACGAACGAGGTGCCCTACCACCAGCAGGCGATCGCCATCGTCCAGCAGCAGCTGGCGCAGGTCGGCATCGACGCCGAGATCCAGATCGTCCAGAACATGTACGAAAGCATCGGGCAGGGCGGCATGGAGGGCATCCACTACGCCAGCTTCTCCGCGGTGCTCGACCCCGGCTACTGGTTCGAGTGGTTCTCCTGCGACCAGGTCGGCGCCTGGAACTACTGGCACTGGTGCAACGAGGAGTACGACGCGTTGAAGGCGGAGGCGACCCGGACCTCCGACCCCGACGAGCGCGCTGCGGCGTACGTCCGCATGCAGCAGCTCATCGACGAGGACGTCGCGGCGATCTGGACCACCAACGGCGCCAGCGTGTACGTCCACCGCGAGGGCGCGGTCGACCCGTCGTTCGTCGCGAACTACGCGCAGTACCCGTTCTGGGACAAGCCGGCCGAGTAACGCACGGTCCGGTCCGCGTCGCTCCTGCGGCGCGGACCGACCCGGAAAGGATCCCCATGCCCGCCTCGTTTCAGGGGCCGACGTGATCGAGTTCGTCCTCCGCCGGCTGCTGGCCTCCGTCGCGACGGTGGTCGGCGCGATGGTCCTGTTGTTCACGGTCCTGCGTTCGATCCCGGGCGACCCGGCGATCGTGATGCTGGGCCCCCGCGCGACCGACGCGATGATCGCGTCGATGCGGGAGCGCATGATGCTGGACGAACCGATCCTCGTGCAGCTCGGGGCGTTCCTGGGGAACGTCGCGCGCGGCGACCTCGGGACCGACGTCCTCAACGACCGCTCCATCCTGGTGATGGTCGCGGAGGTCCTGCCCTACACGATCGTGCTGGCGGTGGGCAGCATCCTGCTGGCGGTCGCGATCGGCGTGCCCCTCGGGGCGTTCGCCGCCGCCTACCGCAACAGTTGGATGGACCGCGTCACGGCGTTCCTGTCGGTCGCCTTCATCACCGTCCCGCCGTTCGTGGCGGGGTTGCTGTTGCTCCTGGCGTTCTCGGTGCAGCTGCGTTGGTTCCCGGTCAGTGGCGGTGGGGCGCCCGGCGACCTGCTGGATCAGGCCCGCCACCTGGTGTTGCCCCTCGTCGCGCTCGCGCTCACGTGGGTCGGCTACATCGCGCGGTTGATCCGTTCCTCGGTCCTCGAGGAGATCGCCAAGGACCACGTGCGGACCGCCCGCAGCAAGGGCCTCGCGCCCGGGCGGGTGTTGTTCAAGCACGTCCTGCGCGGCGCGTTGATCCCCACGATCGCGGTGTTGGGCGTGGGGTTCGGGAACCTGCTCGGGGGCACGGTGCTGATCGAGATCATCTTCGCGCGCCCCGGCCTGGGGTACCTGATCCTCAACGCGATCGAATCGCGCAACTTCCCCGTGGTGCAGGGCGGCCTGGTGGTCGCGGTGTTCCTGTACACGATGGCGAACCTCCTGGCCGACCTGTCCTACGGCCTGGTGGACCCGCGGATTCGGCAGGCGTGACGTGACCACCCGAGCCGCCCCCCGCTTCCGCACGCGCCTGCGCCGCAGCCTCCTGGGGCGCCTCCTGCGCGACGCCACCGGCGCGACCGGGACGGCGTTCGTCGTCCTCATCGTGGTCCTGGCGCTCTTCGCGCCGTGGATCGCGCCGTACGAACCGCAGGAGATCGACGTCCTGCAACGCCTCGCCGGCCCCAACGCCGACCACTGGATGGGCACCGACCAGCTCGGGCGCGACACCTTCAGTCGCCTCGTGTACGGCGCCCGCCTGGCGCTGCTGGTCGCCCTTCCCTCGGTGCTCCTCGGGGCGGTGCTGGGCATGGTGCTCGGCCTGCTCGCGGGGTACTACCGCGGGTGGGTGGAGACGGTGCTGTTGTGGGTGTTCGACGTCGTCCGGTCGTTCCCGGCACTGTTGTTCGCGATCGCGATCATCACCCTGACCGGGCCCAGCCTGACGGTGTTGATCCTCATCATGGCGCTCACCCGCTTCCCCTCCTACGGGCGCCTCATCCGCGCGCAGACGCTGAAGATGCGCGAGGAGGAGTACGTGACCGCCTCGCAGGCGCTCGGGGCGTCGGCCAACCGGACGATGGGGCGCCACATCCTCCCGAACGCCGTCGCGCCGCTCTTCATCCAGGCGGCGATGGACATCCCCGTCGTCGTGACCTTCGAGGCGGGCCTGAGTTTCCTCGGGCTCGGCGTGCCGCCCCCCACCCCCTCGTGGGGCACGATCCTGCGGGAGGGCTACACGTACGTCCGGGCGACGCCCTGGATGATCCTGTTCGGCAGCGGCTTTTTGGTCGTCGCGACGCTCGGCTTCACGTTCTTCGCCGAAGCGCTCCGCGACCTGTTCGACGTCAAGGTCCGCAACGACGACGCGGCCTGAGCCCGGGCGCCCGTCGTGGGGCGGGGGCGCGTCGCACGGATGGACGCGCGACGCCTGACGTCGTACGGTCCAGGGCATGTCCCTTCTCGTGACCGCCGACCGCCTGCTGTCCGCCGATGGCACGTCGTTGCTCGACCGCCACGCCCTCCTCGTGGACCGCGGGTGGATTCGTGCGGTGGGTCCCGAACCCTCGCTGGCGCCGCGCGCCCGCGAACGACTCGATCTCGGAGACGCCACGATCCTGCCCGGTTTCGTCGACGCGCACACGCACCTGTCCGTTCGGCCCGGGGAGGGGGACCAGCACGGTCAGTTGGCTCGGCCCACGCCTTGGTTGGCGTTGCGGGCGGCCCAACACCTCGAGACGATCGTGGCCTCGGGGGTCACGACCGCTCGCATCATGGGGGAGCCGGGCGGGATCGACCTGGCCGCAAAGGACTTGGTCGACGCGGGCGACGTGCTGGGGCCGCGCCTCCGGGTGGCGGGACCCGCGCTGTCCGCCACGCACGGGCACGGGGTGGCGCTGGGGGTGGCGGATGGCGTGGACGGCGTCCGCGCTGCGGTGCGGCGCAACGTCGCCGCTGGTGCCGACCACGTCAAGATCTTCGTAACGGGCGGCGTGTCGAGTGCCTCCGGCGGGCTGTACGACCACCACTACACACGCGAGGAGGTCCGTGCCGTCGTCGAGGAGGCGCATCGCGTGGGGCGCCGGGTCGCGGCGCACGCCCACGGTGGGCCGGGCGTCACGATCTGCGCCGAGGAGGGCGTCGACTCGATCGAGCACGGAAGTCTGTTGACCGAGGAGAACGTGGACGCCATGGCGCGGCACGGGACGTCGCTGGTGCTGACGAAGTCGATCGCCTACCATCCCGACGGCATCGAGCGGGGAGATGCCTCGAATCCGGACGTGTTCGCGAAGTTGCGTGCGGCGCGGGAGGCGGACGCCGTGGCCTTCGAGCGCGTGCGGGCGGCCGGGTTGGCCTTCGCGGTCGGGACCGATGCGATGCATGGGTACTTCGGGGAGGAGGTCGTTTGGCTCGTCGATCGAGGCGTCCCCGTTGCGGAGGCGTTTCGGGCCGCGACGTGGGAGGGGGCGCGGGTGCTCGAGGAGACGCCCGACGTCGGGCGCCTCGACGTCGGGTACCGCGCGGACGTGGTGGCGCTCGAGGGGAACGCGTTCGCGTCGCCTCACGAGGCGGTGCGGTCGGTGCGGATGGTGATGCAGGCGGGACGGGTTCGCCTCGGTGCCGAGCCCGTCCCGACCTGAGGGTCCGTCAGCGCGCCCAGACGGTGTCGAGCACGCGCAGGGTGTTGCCTCCGATCACCTTGGCGACGTCCTCGTCCGCATAGCCGTGCGCGACGAGCCAGCGCACGATGTTGGGGAACGATTCGGTCGGGTTTTCGAGCCCCTCGACGTAGGGCACCTTTTCGTACTCGAGGGCGCCCTTCGACGCACCGAGCGACAGCTGGGCGGTGAGGGCGTCGTGAAGCCCGACGTGATCGCCGTACAGCGCGTCGGGGCCGAACGTGACGTGGTCGATGCCGACGAGGTCCACGCAGTACTCGAAGTGCTCCATGAACGATTCGATCGAGTGGCGCCGGTGGCGCTCGGTCAGGGTCGTGTGGGGGGCGGCTTCGATGCCGACGACGCCCCCCTTCTCCGCGCAGGCGCGGAGGACGTCGTCGGGCTTGAGGCGGCGCGAGTCCCAGAGGCCGCGTGCGCCGGAGTGGGTGATGAAGACGGGGGCGTCGCTGGCTTCGATCGTGTCGAGGCTGGTCCGGTCTCCGGCGTGCGAGACGTCGATCGCCATGCCCAGGCGGTTCATGCGGGTCACCGCCTTCCGGCCGAAGGTGGTGAGGCCGCCGTCGTGGGGCTCCTTGAGGCCGGAGCCGAGGGCGTTCGCCTCGCTGTAGGCGATCCCGAGGCAGCGCACGCCCAGCCCGTAGAGCACGTCGATGCGGTCGACTTCGTTCTCGATCATGGCGGCGCCCTCGAGGGAGACGACGAAGGCGATGCGACCCTCCTGCTTGGCGCGTCGAACGTCGTCGGTGGTCGTGGCGAGCGTCACCATGTCCTGGTGCGCGATGTCGGACAAGCGCATGCCGAGGTCGAAGATCACGTCGTCCCACTTCCAGCCGTTCTTGGAGGTGATCATGGCGGTGCCGTTCATCAGGTTGTCGAACACCGCGTCCAAGCCCGCCTCGGCGAGGCCCGCGTAGCCGGTCCAGTCGCGCCCCTGCCGACGAAAGGCGAGGAAGTCGTCGAGGTTCTCCGGCGCGACGAAGCAGTGATCGTGCAGCGAGATCACCAGGTTCTCCCGCACGAGGCGGCGAACGCGGGCCTCCTGCTCGTCGTCCACGGGGTAGCGGAACGCCGGAACACGGTCGGTCTGGCGCGCGAGGGGGTAGGCCACGTAGTCCTCCCCGGGGACCAGGTAGGCGAAGCTCTCGTAGCCGTCGTAGCGTTTGTCCTTCATCGTGGGCTCCTTTCGGGACCGACCGACGCGCTCAGCGAAACGCCGTTTCGGTGCACGAACCAAGCGTAGCGTGTCGTGGGGTGGGCGCGGCGGCGGGGGGTCAGACGAGCTCGCGATCGACGCGCCCGAGCCGCCGGGAGACGTCGTCCGCGGCGGTGCGTGCGAGGCGCAGGTGCCTCTCGCGGGTGGCGTCGTCGAGACGAGCGACCGGTCCGGCGACGCTGATCGCGGCGATGACGTCGCCCCGGTGGTCGCGGATGGGCGCAGCGATCGAGAAGGCGCCCTCGTCCAGGTCTTCGAGGGCCACGTGGTAGCCCTGGCGGCGCACGCGGGCGAGCTCCTCGCGAAGTTGCGCCGGATCGGTGGTCGTCTTTCGCGTGTAGCCGGTCAGCTCCCCGTCGAGGACGGCGTCACGCACCTCGTCGGGCGCGTAGGCCAACAGGAGAACGCTGCCGCCACCGGCGTGGAGCGGACCGTGCCGGCCCACCTCGGCGTAGAGGCGGAGGTAGGCCTGGGATTGGCGAAGTGCGATGCAGACGCTGCGCGTACGTTCGCGGACGATGAGGTGGACGTTCTCGCCGGTCGCTTCGGAGAGGCCGTCCATGATGGGCCCGGCGGTGTCCGGCAGCGACGCCTGCTCGCGAGCGTGGTCGCCGAGGAACAACGCGCGATAGCCGAGGCGGAACGTACGGGTATCCGGATCCTTGAGAACGTAGCCACGCTGCTCGAGGGTGAAGAGGAGGCGGAACACGTGACTCTTGGTCGACCCCATGAGGTCGGCGAGGTGCGTGACGCCGACGTCGGGGTGTTCCGCCAGGGTTTCGAGGAGATCGATCGCTCGGTCGACCGATGCGATGGTGTAGGACATCGAGGGCTCCCATCTCCGCTGCGTCGTCGCGCGCCAGTGTAGTCCATCCGCGCCGTGTTGACACCTCGGCGACCCCCCGCTACACTCGCGCATCGCCTCGACCGCCGCATAGTTATGATCGGAAACGGTGTTTCGAAAGGCGAAACGGAGAGAAGGAGGCGTCATGAACATTCTGTACCTCGTCCCCGGGCCGATGTCGCGCGGCAAGATGGGCCGCCAAGAGGTGGAACGACGGCGCGACGTCCTCCAGGCCATGGCTTTCCCCGGCACGAACGTCGCGATTCGTGACGTCCCCGAAGGGCCCCCTTCCATCGAATCCGCGTACGACGAACTGCTGTCCGTCCCTGCCACGCTCGACGGCATCCTTCAGGCCGAACGCGACGGTTTCGACGCCGTCATCCTCGGGTGCTTCGGCGACCCCGGCCTCGAGGCGGCGCGCGAACTCGTGACCATCCCGGTCATCGGACCGGGCGAGACGTCGCTCCTCACCGCCGCAGGGCTCGGCCACCGCTTCAGCGTCGTCACGATCCTCGACAACGTCGTCGCCAGTCAGGAACACCAGGCGCATCGCGCCGGCGTCCTCGACAAGCTGGCCTCGGTCGAGGCCATCGGCATCCCCGTCCTCGACCTGATGAACGATCGTGCGACCACCGTGGCCGGCGTCGTCGACGCGGGCCGACGCGCCATCGAGCGCCACCGCGCCGACACGCTGATGCTGGGCTGCATGACGCTGTCGTTCATGGGACTCGGTGCCGAGGTGTCGCGCGCGCTGGGCGTGCCCGTCCTCGAAGCCAACGCCGTCGCCCTCAAGGCCGCCGAGGCCCAGGTGGCCCTCGGCATCGCCCACTCGAAGGTCGCCTTCCCCCGTCCCCCGAAACTTCCCGAACCCCGCCCCACGGAGGTGGTCGCATGACGTCGCTCTTCCAACCCGCCGCTCTCTTCGCCCTGTGCTTGTCGTTGGTGGCGGGCGCGTTCGCCCAAGGCGACCACGTCCGCACCCTCGAGCTCCTCACGCGCCCCCAGGCCGCCGCGCCTCAGGAGTTCCAAAGCGCCCAACTGATCGCGCAGGCGTGGCGCGACCTCGGCCTCGACGTCGAGGTCGAGGCGATGCCGTGGGAGCAACTGGCCGACCAGGTCTGGTACGACCGCGACGCGTGGGACGCGACCGCGTGGCAGATGGTCGGCCGCCCCGAACGGGGGGATCCCGACGAGATCGTCTTCAACCTGTTCCACTCCAGCACCGCGGAGAGTGGCTACAACTTCATCGGCTACGACAACCCCTCGTACGACGCACTCGCCGAGGCGCAACGCGTGGAAACCGACCCCGACGCCCGCCAGGCGATCATCGCCGAAGCGCAGCAGGTGCTCGACGCCGACCAGCCGTACATGTTCCTCGTCCATCCGCAGGTCGCGTACGCGTTCCGTAGCGACGTGTGGGAGGCGGACACCGTCGTCGAACAAAACGGGATCGGCATCAAGAACTTTTGGACCTTCACCGGCGCCGAACCGTCCGGCGACCAGCGCGACATGATCCTGAACAGTGCCGACGTGGTCCAGGCGATCAACCCGCTCTACATCAGCGGTGCGGTCGACTCCTGGATCACCGAGTTGATTTGGGATCGGCTGTTGCGGGTCGGGCCCGACGGCCTTCCGCAACCGTGGGCGGCGGAATCGTACACGTGGGTCGACGAAACCACCATCGACGTCACCCTGCGCAGCGGCATGACCTGGCACGACGGGGAGCCCGTGACCGTGGACGACGTCGTCTTCTCCTTCGAAGCCCCCATGGGGGGTGAAGTGCCGATGTACGAGCCCTTCGTCTCGGGCATCGAGAGCGTCGAGGCGCTCGACGACGCGACCGTCCGCTTCGAACTGAAGCAGCCCTCCGCGGCGTTCCTCGTCACCAGCCTCGCGAAGGTCAACCTCGTTCCGAAGCACGTGTGGGACCCGATTCTCGCCGACCTGGCCGACGACCCCGACAACGCCGAGTCGTACCAGGAGGCGATGCCGATCGGGAGCGGCCCGTTCGAGTTCGTACGTTGGCGCCCCTCGGAAGAGGTCGTGCTCGCCGCGAACGGCGACCACTTCGCCGGCCCGTCCTACGACCGCTGGATCCTTCGCATCGTCCCGAACTCCGAAGCGGCGGTCGGGATGCTGCGCCGCGGCGAACTGAACTTCCTCAGCGCCTACGCCGGTGACCCGCAGGTGCTCGTCGACACCGCGGAGGGCGAGCCGATCGACGTCGTCGCCAGCACCGACATCGGGTTCCGCTTCATCGGCTTCAACCACCGGCGCCCGCCGTTCGACGACCCGGCGTTCCGCCAGGCGTTGTCGCAGGCGGTGAACCGCAACCTGATCGCGCAGGCCGCCTACCGCGGCTTCGCGGTGCCGTCGAACTCGCCCGTCAGCCCGGCGTTGCCGTTCTGGCACGACGAAAGCGTCATGGACCTCGAGACCGGTCTCGACGTCTCGAAGGCGATTCTCGAGGAGGCCGGGTACACGGTCGACGGGTCGGGCGCGCTTCGCTACCCCGACGGCGTCACCGAAACGCTCGCCGACTGACCTCCCGTTCGCGCCGCGCCCCGGACGATGCGTGCCATCGTCCGGGGCGTACCCAACCCGCGCATCCCCGCCCGACCCGGAGGGACCCCCCACCCCATGCGCACCGCCCGTCGCATCGCCAGTCGCTTCGCCCAGATGGTGTTCGTCCTCTGGGCGGTCGCGACGATCTTGTTTCTCGTCTTTCGCCTCATGCCCGGCAATCCGCTCGTGGCGTACATCGACCCCACGTTCACGGAGGCGCAACAGGCGGAGCTGCTCGAGCGCTTCGGGCTCGATCGACCGCTCCACGAGCAGTACGTCATCTATCTCGGCAACCTCGTGCAGGGCGACCTCGGAGATTCGTTCTTCTATCGCGACAGCGTGACGTCGCTGTTGTGGGACGTGTTCCCCAACACGCTGGCGCTGACCCTCGTCGCTCTCGTCATCGCCTACGTCGTGGGCGTGCTCTTCGGTGCGCTGCTCGCCTGGTTGCGCACCTCGAGGTTCGAGGGCGTCGCCATTCCCCTCGTCCTCCTGACGCGCGCCGCTCCGGAGTTCTGGTTGGGCATGATCCTGCTCGCCATCTTCAGTTTCCAACTCGGCTGGTTTCCCGCAGGCGGGGCCTTCACCGCGGGGTCGGAGGCGGCCGTGGGGCCGGGGCGGTTCTTCTCCCTCGATTTCCTTCGCCACCTGTTCCTTCCGGCGGCGACCCTGGCCATCTACCTGCACGGCCTCCCCCTTCTCCTGATGCGCTCGAACATGCTCGAGACGCTGAAGGAGGACTTCGTCACCATGGCCCGCATGAAGGGCTTGTCCACCTGGACGGTCCTGGTGCGCCACGCCGCGCGGAACGCATTGCTGCCGGTTCTGACCGCCTTTGCGCTCGGGATCGGCTACTCGATCGGCGGGAACGTCGTCGTCGAGACCGTCTTCTCCTGGCCCGGCATCGGACGGTTGTTGGTGCGCGCCGTCTCGGCGAGCGACTACCCCCTCGCCCAAGGGGCCTTCCTGATGATCGCGACGGTGATGGTGTTCATGAACTTCGTCGCCGACCTGCTCTACAACGTGCTGGATCCGCGGGTGAGCCAAGATGGCTGACGCGACGGTCCGGTTGCGGCCCTCGCGCCGCGCGGCGGCGTTCCGCAGCGTGCGTTCGCTGGCGAAGGTCCTGGTGTCCGATCGGTACGCCTTCACCGGTGCCCTCGTCTACGTCGTCTTCGTCGCGGTCGCCGCCTTCGCCGGCGTCCTTGCGCCCTACGAGCCGACCGAGATCCTGTTCACGCCCGAGGGAATGCTGGCCGCCGATCTCGCCCCCAACGCCGAGCACCCGCTGGGCACCACCAGTCTCGGCCGCGACATCTACTCCCAGCTCCTGTACGGGACCCGCAGCGCCCTCCTCGTCGGCCTGGTCGCAGCGTTCTTCGTGGTCGCCATCGGCACCGTCGTCGGCCTCGTCGCGGGCTACATGGGCGGCCTCGTCGACACGGTGCTCATGCGCATCACCGACGTCGCCTTCGGCATCCCCTTCCTCCCCTTCGTGATCGTGCTCTCCGCCTTCCTGGAGCCCAGCATCTGGAACGTGGTCCTTGCGATGTCGCTCATCCTGTGGCGCGACACCGGTCGCGTCATCCGCTCCCAGGTGTTGACGGTGAAGCACCGCGCGTTCGTCGAGGCCGCCCGCGTGTCGGGATCGTCGACCCCGCGCATCCTGTTCGTCCACATCGCCCCGAACGTGCTCCCCATCAGCCTCCTCTACGGCTCCATCGCCGTGGGGTGGGCCATCCTGACCGAGGCGAGCATCTCCTTCCTCGGGTTCGGTGCAACCGACCAGATCTCCTGGGGGTACATGCTTCAGGACGCCTACGTCAGCCAAGCCCTCTCGCGGGGGGCGTGGCACTGGTTCGTGCCTCCCGGTCTCGCCATCGTCGCCATCGTCGTCGCCGGCTTCTTCATCAGCCGCGGGTACGAGGAACTCCTCTTTCCGAAACTCAAGGACTGACGCCGTGCTTCTGGAAACCCACGACCTCACCATTCGCTACCGCACCCCGCAGGGGGACCTTCGTGCCGTCGACGGCGTCGATCTCGTCGTGCCGGAGGGCGAGATCGTCGGTCTCGTCGGCGAGTCCGGCTGCGGCAAAACGACGCTCGCCCGATCGCTCATCGGCGTCATGGCCGGGAACGCCTCGATCGAGCGGGGCGAGATCCGTTTCGAGGGGCGCGACCTCGTCGCCGCGGGGTCACGCGCCTGGAACGACCTCCGTTGGCGTGACGTGGCGTACATTCCGCAGAGCGCCATGAACTCGCTCGATCCGGTGTACCGGGTCGGCGACCAACTCCTCGAGGTCCTCGTGCGGCGCGGCGGCATGCGGCGCGCCGCGGCGCGGGCGCGTTCCGAGGAGCTGTTCGCGTTGGTCGGCATCGAAGCCAACCGCCTGCGCGACTATCCGCACGAGTTTTCCGGGGGGATGCGTCAACGCGCCGCCATTGCCCTGGCCCTCGCGCTCGATCCGAAACTCGTCATCGCGGACGAGCCGGTCACCGCCCTCGACGTGATCGTGCAACGCCAGATCCTCGATACCCTCAACGACCTCCAGAAACGCCTCGGGATCTCGGTGTTGCTGGTCACGCACGACATCAGCGTCGTGGCGTACGTCTGCGACCGCGTCGCCGTCATGTATGCCGGCAAGGTCGCCGAAGTCGGTCCCGTCGACACCGTGCTCGGTCGGCCCGTGCATCCGTACTCGATGGGCCTGATGAACGCCTTCCCCGACCTGGGGCGGGCGGCGCGTACCCTCGTACCCATCGAGGGGGCGCCCCCCGACCTCCACGCGCCGCCCGAAGGGTGCCGGTTCGCTCCCCGCTGTCCCTTCGTCGAGCCCCGCTGCGCGACGCAGCCCGCGCTCGTATCGCTCGACGAGGGGCACGCCGCCGCCTGCTGGCGGCACGACGATGCCGAGGCGTTGCGGCGCGAGGCGAGCGAGGTGACGACGTGGCAGACGTGACGAACCTGGTGGAGGTCCGAGGCCTCACGAAACACTACGAACGCCGTGGCACGCCGTTCGCACGCTTCGGAGCCGCACCCGAGGTCGTCCGAGCCGTGGACGGCGTCGACCTCACGATCCGGCGGGGTGAGGGCGTCGGCTTGGTCGGCGAGTCCGGGTGCGGGAAGACGACGACCGGTCGGCTGTTGCTTCGCCTCATCGAGCCCAGCAGCGGCAGCATTCGCTACGACGGCGCCGACGTCGGCGCGATGGGTGCGGCCGACCTCGCGGCGTTCCGGCGTCGCGCGCAGTTGGTGTTCCAGAATCCGTTCGAGGCGCTCAACCCTCGCTTCACCCTGTACCGCTCGCTCGTCGAGCCGCTCGCCAACGCCGGGGTCCCCGACGCCGACCACGAGGCGCGCATCCGGCGTGCGCTCGACCGCGTGCATTTGCGCGAACCCGATCGCCTGCTCGACAAGTTCCCTCACCAGGTCAGCGGAGGGCAGTTGCAACGTGTCGTCCTCGCCCGGGCGCTGGTGCTCGATCCCGAATTCATCGTCGCGGACGAGCCGGTCTCGATGCTGGACGTCAGCGTGCGCGCGGGCATCCTGAACGTGCTGCGCGAAGCCAAGCGCGACCTGGGGCTGACCGCGGTCTACATCTCGCACGACCTCGCCCTGGTGAGGTACGTGTGCGAGAGGACCGTCGTGATGTACCTGGGACGCGTGATGGAGGACGGGCCGACCGAGTCGGTGGTGCAGAACCCCGCTCATCCGTACAGCAAGGCTCTCGTGGCGGCGGTGCCGACCCCCGATCCGCAGCAGGAGCACGTGGCGTTGCCGATCCTTCCGGGTCGGCCGGACGCGACGGCGGTCCCGTCCGGATGCCCATTTCGCGAACGATGCCCCGAGGCGCACGCCCGGTGTGCGGAGGAGGTGCCCGCCGCGCACGAGATCGCACCGAATCACGTCGTGCACTGCCACCTGTTCGACGCATGAGGTCCGGACCGCTGGCCGGCCGGGAGGTGCCCTTCGACGTGCCGCTCGACGATCTCGTCGGGCCCCTCGACCGCGGCGATCGCGAGGCGATCCTGGCAGGGATCGAGGGGGTCTCGTCGGCCGCGAACCTGCAGCCGTGGCACGTGCAGGTGTTGGACGCCGACGCCGTGGCGGCGGCGGCGGCGCACGCCCTGGACGCCCTCGGTCGGCCGACCCCGAACCATCGGGGGCGCGCCTTGCGGGACGTGCCGTGGGTGCTCGTCGTGTCGATGGACGTCGGTCGCGCCAAGGCCCGGTTCGGAGAGCGGGGCGCCCACCTGTTCGGCGTGCAGGACGTCGCCGTGGCCTGCAGCGAACTGCGTCGCGCCGCCTGGCGTCGGGGCGTCGCCAGCCACTGGGTGCGGGAGATGGCGTGGGGGGCGGTCGGCGAGACGCTGGGGCTGTCGCCCCGCCGACGGCCGCAGGCGCTTCTGGCGTTCGGACGGCCCGCGCCGGGTGCAGCGCTCGAACCGCCGCCGTCGCTGCGGTGGCGTGACGTGGTGGACGCGACGGGCGGGGAGGTGTGAACGCCCTCGACGCCATTCGGGCGCGGCGGAGCGTGCGGGCGTTCGCGCCCGAGCCGGTCCCGGACGCGGTCGTGCGCGACGTCGTCGACGCAGCGCGATGGGCGCCGACGAGCGGGAATGCGCAACCGTGGATGTTCCTGCGCGTGCGCGATCCGGTCAAACGCGATGCGTTGGTCGCGACGACCTACGGCGGGTACGCCCGGAGTGCGCCGGAGCAGGCGTGGTTGCGGACCGCGCCGGAGCTTCTGCTCGTCTGCGTGGTGCCGTTGCGCACGATGGCGCGGTACGGCGAAGAGGGCCGCGCCTACGCGCGCCTCGACGTTGCCGCCGCCGTCCAGACGGCGTTGATCGCTGCCACGGCGTACGGACTCGGGAGCGCTTGGGTCGGTGGCTTCGACGCCGAAGCGGCCCGGACCGCTCTCGCCCTTGATCGCGATCTCGAGCCGTTGGCGATCGTTGCGCTCGGTTCCCCGGCGGAACGTGCCGGGGAACCGTACCGGTTGCCTCTCGAGGACGTGCTACGCGAGGTGTGACGTCCCGTGGGTGCCACGCGGGATGCCCTCAGGCCAGAACGGCGTCGACGGCGACGCGTGCGGCGCGCAACGTGGCGACCACCCGATTGCGGCCGCGGAGCAGCGACGTCGTGGCGAAACGGCGATCGTCGCCCGTCATCGTGTCGAGCCGTTCCGCGTCGGCCAGGTCGGGGAGTGGGGGGATCGTCAGGGCGGGGTCGTGATCGAACCGGGGGCGCGTCGTGTAGTCCAAGGCGATGAGGTCCCGCGACAGCCGCTTGAGCAGGTCATTGACCGCAGGGGCGGGGAGGTCACCGGCGTCGATGCGTTGCGCGAGCTCGTCGAGTCGGTCGAGCAACGCTTGGGCCGCTTCCCCTGCCGGCCCGAGGTCGAAGGCGTTGCCCGCCGCCGCCTGGTAGCGCTGGATGGTGGCGAGGAAGCCGCGGACCGTCGCTCGGAAGTCGAGCGGAAGCGTAGGGGCGGTGGCGTTGCGGTAGACGGCGAGCAGGTAGATGCGCACGTCCTTCTCGAGGATGTCGCGGTCGGCGACCTCGAGGGTGTCGTGTTCGGTGTGCCAGGCGATGTTTCCGCCGCAGCCCCCGACGCCGTAGTACCCCTTCTCGGCCCGCACGTCGTCCGGCATGGTCGAGAGGAGCATGAAGTACCCGCTGAGCCCGAGGTTGTTGAACGAGTAGTCGCCCGCCTGGTGGGCGCGCTCGGCGTGTAGGGGTTGCCCCACGGCGTCCTCGATGACCCGTGCGGCGAACGCTTCGGTATCCGCCGTCAGGGAAACGTCCTTGTACTCCGTCGCCCAGCGGCAGCCCGGAGAGTCGCAGTTGACTTGAGCGACGCAGCGCTCGACGAGGTCGACGGCGAAGGCGTCGGCGTACCAGGTGCTGCCGGCGTACCGGCCGGTCGAGTGGCCGGGCCACCAGGCGATGCGGACGCCACGCTTCAGGTCGTGGCGATGGGCGTACAGCAGGCGCGCGACTTCGAGCAGCGTCGCGTCGCCGGTGGCGTTGTCGCCGACGCCGACGTCCCAACTGTCGTAGTGCCCGTGGAGCAGCACGAAGTCGTCGCTCTCGGTCCCCTCGATGCGGACCTCGGGGACCTTGCTCTCGAACCAGCCGGACTCCATGGTGACGGCGACCGTCGCCGATTCGCCGCGTTCGGCGCGGGCCTTGAGGGCGTCGCCGTCGGGGCGGTTGACGTTGATGGCGGGCACGTGGGGCGCGCCGTCCTTCTCGTCGACGCCGGGCGTCCCCCACACCGACGTACAGGTCCCCCAGTGTGCGTCGGCGCCGGGGTTGATGGCGATCACGGCGAGCGCACCCAGGCGGGCGAGGTTCGTCACCGTTGCGGGGCTGGCGAACCCTTCGGTAATGGCGATCTTGCCGGCGACGTCGCTTCGCGCCGCCGCCTGAGCGTCGAACGTGTCGAAGACGTCGTCGCTGCCGGACGCGAAGCCGGCAGGGACGTACGTCAGAGGACCGTGGACGCCGTCGCGCGCGTCGGCACAGCCGGCGGGCGCCTTCCCGCCGAACGTCGCGCCCTCGGCGCGGACCTCGGCGTGGTGGGGGATCGTGAGGTAGAGCGTCGGCGCGTGCATCGTGACCGGAACGCCGTGAGCGCGGAGGCGCTCGGCGATGAGGTCGGCCGCGTCGTTGACGTCGGTGGGATGGACGCGGGGACGGGTGGCGAAGGTCTCCACGAGATCCCACGGGACGTTCATGTCGATGGCGTCGAGGAGACGTCGTTCGGCGTCGGTCACGAAAATCCTCCTAGGTGTTTTGCAGAGCAAAACACTGTTTTATATGTGCTTACGGTATCACGCCGTTCCCGCGCGTGGCACGACCGCCGGGCGAGGGCCAGGGCGTCACGCCCCCTGCGGGTCGAAGGCGTCGCGCAGGCCGTCGGCGAGGAGCTGCAGCGACAGCGTCGCGCTCGCGAGCGCCAGGCCGGGACCGACGGCGGCCCACGGCTGTCGCGTCAACAGCGCCCGCGCGTCCTGCAGGACGTTGCCCCACGTCGGCGTGGGGAGCGACACGCCGACCCCCAGGTAGGAGAGCGACGCCTCGACCAGCAGGAACGTCACCATCGTCGTCGCGAGCTGTACGAGGACCGGGCCCGCCATGAGCGGTGCGACGTGGCGGACGGTCGTCCGCCAGCGCGTCGCCCCGAGCGCCTCGGCGGCGGTCACGTGATCCGCGCTGCGGAGCGAGCGCGCGAAGCCCCGCACGAGACGGAAGTACAGCGGGGCGCCGGCGACGGCGAGTGCGCCGAGCGTCTGCAGCGTCCCGCCGCCCAGCCCGGCGACGACGAGCAACACGAGGAGGAAGCCGGGGAACGCCAGGAGGGCGTCGAAGGCCCGCACGAGGACGGCGTCGACGCGGCGGCCGGCGGCGCTCGCGGCGAGGCCCGCCGCCCCCCCGAGGAGGAGCGTCGCGAGGGCCGCGCCGACCGCGATGACGAGCGACACCCGCCCGCCCGCGAGGGTGCGGGCGAGGACGTCGCGGCCGAGCCCGTCGGTGCCGAGCGGGTGCCGGGCCGAGGGTGCGGCGTACGTCGCGCCGTAGTCGGGGTCGAGGGGGTCGTGCGGCCACACCTCGGGCCCGAGGAGGGTGGCGAGGAGGACGAGGGCGAACAGCGCTAGGCCGGCGCGAAGCCGGGGGGGCGTGCGACGGAGGCGGGTCACGCGTCGCGCACCCGGGGGTCGGCGGCGGCTTGCGCGACGTCGGCCGCGACGTTGGCGAGGACGTACACGCCGACCGCGAGAAGGGTGGCGCCCTGGACGACCGGGACGTCGCGCGCCCCGATCGCCCCGATCAACGTCGCCCCGAGCCCCGGGAGGCCGAACACCTGCTCGACGACGATCGTCCCCGTCAGTAGGCCGCCCGCCTCCAGCGCGACGAGGGGCAGCAGGGCGGGGAGGGCGTTGGCGGCGAGGTGGCGGGTTTGCCGCAGCGGGCCGGCCCCCTTCGCGCGGACGGTGCGCATCCAGTCGGCTCGGCGTCGCTCGAGGGCGGTGGCGCGCACGACCCGCGCGAGCTGCGCGGCGCGGGGCAGCGCCAGCGTCGCGACGGGCAGGATCAGGTGCGTCGCCCACGCCCCGACGCCGCCGTCGCTGGGGAGGCCGAGGAGCGGCAGGACCGGCCAGGTGACGGCGAAGGCGAGGAGCAACACGAAGCCGATCCAGAACTCGGGGAGCGCCAGGCCGGCGGTGGTGAACGCCAGGACGCCGCGATCGACCGCGCCGCCCGGGCGGGCGGCGGCGGCGAGCCCCAGCCCCACCCCGACCAGCAGCGAGGCCGCCAGCGCCGACGCGGCCAGGGCGGCGGTGACGGGGAGGCGTTCGGCGAGGATCGTGGCGACGGGGCGGCGTTCGCGGTACGACGTGCCGAGGTCGCCCTGCACCAGGTCGCCCCACCAGGCGCCGTAGCGGACCCAGGTGGGGGCGTCGAGGCCCAACTCGGCGCGGATCGCGGCGCGCGCCGCGTCGCTCGCGTCGGTCCCGCCGCGCACGGCGGCCGCATCGCCGGGCAGCGCGTCGGTCGCGAAGAACACGAGCGTCGCGACGAGGGCGGCGGTGACGGCGAGCGCGCCGAGGGTGCGGAGGAGGTAGACGGGAAGCCCCATGGAGGTCCGACGGGGGCGGCGGGGGCGCCGGGGTCGGTCCCCGGCGGCCCCGCGCGGTCCCGCGTCAGTCCAGCGTAACGGAGCGGAGGTCGAAGCTGTCGAGCAGCGGCGTGATCCAGAAGCCGTTCACGTCCGCGCGCTGCGCGTAGCTTCGGTTCGACGCGCCGAAGTACACGAACGGCGGGTTCTCGTGCATCCGCGTCAGCACGTCGGCGTACAGGGTGCCGCGCGTCTCGCGGTCGCTGACCTGCGCCGCTTCGGCGAGCAGGTCGACCGCTTCCGCGTCGTCCCAGCCGGTGTAGGTCGCGTCGGGGTCGCCGTAGCCGCCCAGCCGCCCGGTCGGGTCGAGCTTGCCGGTGTGCCCGATGACGGTGAGGTCGAAGTCGCGGGGTCCGCCGTACACCTCGCCGAGCCACACGCCCCACTCGACGACGCGGATCTCGACGTCGATGCCGACGTCCCCGAGCATGTCCTGCACGATCTGGCCCGCCTGGACGTGCACCTCGTACGGCTGCGGGAGCGCCATGTCGAGCGTCAGGTCGTCGGGGACGCCGGCTTCGTCGAGCAACGCGCGGGCGCGCTCGGGGTCGTAGCCGTACGGCTCGACGTCGCCGGGCAGCCAGGGGCTGCCGGGCTCCATGAAGGTGCCGGTCGGGGTGCCGCCGCCGTAGGCGACCTCGAGGACGGTCTCGGCGTCGACGGCGAGGTTCAGCGCGCGGCGGACGCGGGCGTCCTCGAGGTAGGGACGACGGGTGTTGATCGACGTCACCAGCACCGTGCCGGAGGGCTCCTGGACGAGCTCGACGTCGGGGTTGCTCTCGAGGGTGGGGAGGTCGGCGGTGGCGGGGTCGGCGATGACGTGGAAGTCGCCGGCGAGGAGGCCCTGGGCCTGCACGGCGGCGTCCTCGACGAAGCGGATCTCCGCGGCGTCGATCGCCGGGGCGCCGGCGAAGTAGTCGGGGTTCGCCTCGAGGCGAACGTAGCCGTCGCGGACCCACATATCGAGGCGGAAGGCGCCGGTGCCGACCGGGTCGGTGCCGAAGTCGTGGCCGGCCTCGAGCTTCTCCGACGGCAGCATCGCGCCCCAGCCCGACGCGAGGCTGGCGAGCAACGCCGGCGCGGGCCGGCTCAGCTCGAGCCGGACGGTGCGCGGATCGACGGCGACGACGGCGTCGATCGCCTCGAACTCGTCCGCCTTGGGGGAGACGTCGGGGTCGGCGATGCGGTTCAGGCTGGCGACGACGTCGTCGGCGTCGAACGCGGTGCCGTCGTGGAACGTCGCTTCGTTCAGCGTGAAGGTCCAGGTGAGGCCGTCTTCGCTGACGGTCCAGTCGTCGGCGAGGAGCGGCTGGAGGGTGCCGTCCTGGGCGACCTCGACGAGGGTGTCGTAGATCGACTTGGCGATCTGGAAGGCGCTCGTCGCCGAGGTCGCCTGCGGGTCGAGGGTGTCGGGTTGCGCGCCGCTGGCCACGACCAGCGTCTGCGCGAGGCCGCCCGCGGGGAGGGCGAGCGCGAGGGTGAGGGTGAGCGAGCGGGTGAGGGAGCGAACGGCTCGGTGCATGGAGTCCTCCGGAGGGGGTGGGGGCCGCGCGGCCGACGCGGACCGACCCTGAGAGTGCACGCGCGCCCCGGGGCGCGACGACGGGGAGAGGCTATCGACCCGGCGTCAGACGCCGGTCATGCGTAGCAGCCGGTCGACGAGCCCACGGTAGCCCGGCCCGAACAGGCGGAGGTGCACGAGGGCGGGCTCGAGTTGGTAGATCGGGCGTCGCTCCCCCGCGTCGGGGGGCGCGCCGTACGCGGCGTCGAGGGTGGGGCCCGGACGCCCGAAGAGGTGCAGCATCGCGAGGTCGACCTCGCCGTGCCCGCGGTACGCCGCGGGATCGATCAACGCCGTGACGCGCCCCCCGGAGGCGAGGACGTTGCCGGTCCACAGGTCGCCGTGCAGCAGCGCGGCGGGCGGGTGCGCCGGGAGGCGCGCGTCGAGGGTGCCGGCGAGTCGCTCGACGCGGGCGGCGAGGTCGGGGGGGAGGTGTGGGAGGTGGGCCGCGAGGCGCCGCTCGGCCCAGAAGCGGGGCCAGGCGTCGGTCCAGGCGTTGGCGAGGACGACGTCCCCGAAGGCGGCGTCCTCGTCCCATCCGTAGGCGGTCCCGACGTCGGCGTGGAGGCGGGCCAGCACCGCGCCGAGGTCCTCCCAGGTCGCGGCGTCGAGGCGGCCTGCGTCGGGGACGTCTTCGAGGACGAGGACGTCGTCGTCCACGTGCAGCACGTCGGGCGTGGGGGCGCCCGCTACGCGGAGGGCGGCGAGCATGCGCGCTTCGCGCCGCAGGCCGGTCCCGGCCTTCGCGACGACCGTGCGGCCGTCGTCCAGGGTCACCCGCCGCACCGCGCCGAGGTCCCCGCCGCCGAGGGGGGCTTCCCGGACGACGCGTCTTCCGAGCGCCGCGGCGATGCGGGTGGCGAGGGGGGTGGGCACGCCCCGAGGGTACGTCAGGCGCGTTCGGGGCGGTCGAACACCCACACGGGGGGGTCGTCGTCCTCGTCGTCCGTCGCGGCCTCGGGGGCGGACGGGTGGGTGGGTTCGATCCCGGTCCGTTCGAACTCCGCGGCCTCCGCGTCGTCGCGGCG
>JAVLCF010000028.1 GCA_031581195.1 Trueperaceae bacterium
CGAGGGCGGTCCGGACCGCCGCGCGCGGGTCCGCGAGGGGCGGGGGCGGGTCGGGGGAGCGGACGGGGACGAGGTCGGGCAGCGCAAGCGCGCGGATCTCGGGCGGCACGAGGTCGTCCGGGATCTCGACGGCGATGCGGCCGGCGCGACCCGCGTCGCTCACATCGCCTCCGGCGCCTCGATCCCGAGCAGCGCGAGCGCCTCGGCGAGGGTGGTGCGGACCCGCCCGACGAGGGCGAGGCGGGCCTCGCGGAGGCCGGGCTCGGCGCGCAGCACCGCGGTGTCCGGCGCGCCGTCGGGCCCGCGGTGGTTGTAGTAGCCGTTCCAGGCGGTCGCCAGGTCGAGGGCGTACTGCGCGACGAGGTGCGGCGCGAGCGCCTCGGCGGCCTGCGCGCGGACCTCGGGGTACTGCGCGACGCGGCGCGCGAGGGCCACCTCGAGCGGCCCGGCGTGCGCGTAGACGCCCGGGTCGGGCGCGGCGTCCGGGTCGAGGCCGGCGTCGCGGGCCGCGCGGAGGATCGAAGCGGCGCGGGCGTGCGCGTACTGGACGTAGGGCGCGGTGTCGCCCTGCAGGTCGAGGGCGCGCTCCCAACGGAAGTCGATGATGCGCTTCGCTTCGCTCTTCAGCATCGCGAACCGGAGCGCGC
Source organism: Trueperaceae bacterium (assembly GCA_031581195.1). Lineage (NCBI taxonomy): Bacteria > Thermotogati > Deinococcota > Deinococci > Trueperales > Trueperaceae > Trueperaceae bacterium. Next base: position 648 of record JAVLCF010000028.1, read on the forward strand.
CGAGCCCGACCGCGCGGGCGACGGCGTCGGCGTCGGTGAGGTCGGGGTTCTTCTCCGCGACGACGGCGCCGGCGCGGCGGACCGCCTCGTCCATCGCGTCGTCCAGCGCGAGGGTGGTGCCCTTGCGGCCGCTCATCGCTTCGCCCTCGAGGGTGACGACCTCGTACGCCAGGTGGTGGCTGTGCCGGGCGGCGGCCTCCCCCTCCGGCGTGCCGGACAACGCGAGGGCGGCCTTGACGAGGGTCTGGGGGTGGGTCTGACGGACGTCGATGACGTTCACGATCGACGCCGCATGCGCGAACGTCCGGCCGTCGGCGTCGGTCGTTCCGGCGGGGTGGCTGGTCCACAGCGTCGCGCCGCCGGGCCCCTCGGCGAAGGGGGCGTAGCGGAGGCCTTCGAAGAGGCCGGCCTTCCAGAACTGGTAGCCGACGTCCTTCGCGACGTACATGGCGTTGCCGTCGCTGCGCACGAGGACGACGCGGTCCTCCTCGAGGCCGGGGAGGAAGTCGCCGACGCGCATCACGAGGGCGCCGGCGTACTTGCCGTCCTCGGGCCGTTCGACGTAGGGGCTGGCCTCGAGCACCTCGAGGCCGCGCGCGAGGAAGCCGGCGGCCACGACGTCGGACTCCCAGACGAGCAGGTCGTACGTCGCGCCGAGCGCGTGGAAGGTGGCGAGCTGCGCGGCGACGATGCGCTCGACGGCGTCGCGGCGTTCGCCGCGCTCGAGGGCGTGCATGACGTCGGCGACGCCCGCCTCGATCGCGTCGCCGTCCGCCTCCTTGGCGCGCCCGAGGCGGACGTAGCGTTCGCCGTACCAGTGGTCCAGCTTCCACGCCGCGCGGGGCGCGTCGGGGGCGTGGGGGGCGTGCGGGTCGGGGGGCGTCTCCCCGAAGTACGCCGCGGCGAAGAGGCTCTCCGCCGCCTGCCGGCCGGTGTCGTCGACGTAGTTCTGGACCTCGACGTCGTAGCCGTCGGCGCGCAGGATGCGGGCGACGGCGTCCCCGAGGACGACGTTGCGGAGGTGCCCGACGTGCGCCTCCTTGTTCGGGTTGACGCTGGTGTGCTCCACGACGACCTTGCGGCCGCGCGCGGGGGCGGGGGCGGGCCCGTCGACGACGCCGGCGAGGAACGTCGCGGGGTCGAGGACGACGTTGATGTACGGCCCGACCGCTTCGGCGCGGAGCACCCCGGCGGGCGGCTCGAACGCCGCGACGAGCTCCGCGGCGAGGTCGGCGGGGTTGCGTCGGAGGGTCTTGGCGAGGGCGAACGCGACCGGCGTGCCGTAATCGCCGGGCTTGTCCTCGGGGACCTCTTGGACGGGGATGTCGGGGACGGGGAGGGCGTCGCCCGGAGCGCCGAGCCGGGCCACCGCCCGGGCGAAGGCGGCGCGCAGGGCGTCCTTGACGTCGCTCATGACCGCAGAGCGTAGCACGGGCCGCGCGCCCGGCCGTCCGCAGGGCCGCGCGCCGGCCGGGCACGGTGTGCGCGGCCGCGGTCGGGGGTGGGCTGCGCGCGCTAGACTCTCGCATCCGGCCGCCGGTGTGGGCCGGCCGACGCCCCCCCGGGGCCCGCAGCGGGTATGGTTGATACGTGCTCGCTCAGATTTCCTTCCCACCGACCCCCCGGTGGGGGACGCCGCGGCCGACGGCCGCCCCACCCCCACCCGCGACGCGAGGAGGCACCCCCCGATGACCGACGCCCCGAGCGACGTCCCCCGCTTCGACGGCCCCGTCCCGGTCTGCCCGGTACGCGGCTCCGTGCTCTACCCGAGCATGGTGATGCCCATCGACGCCGGCCGCGCCATCAGCATCCGCGCCATCAACACCGCCCTCGACCGCGACCGCACCATCCTGATCGCCAGCCAGCGCGACCGGGAGGTCGAGGAACCCACCCCCGAGGACCTGTACGACGTCGGCACCGTCTGCACCATCATGCGGATGAAGAAGAACCCCGACGGCAGCATCCAGATGCTCGTCCGCGCGATCGGCCGCGTCCAGGTCGAGGCCTACCAGCAATCGACCGGCCTCATCGAGGCGGAGCTCGCCCCGTACGACGTCGAGGAGGGCGATGACACCGTCATCGAAGCCAGCTTCCGGGAACTCAAGGAGAAGTTCTCCGACCTCCTCGAGAGCGGCAACCGCGGCCTTCAGGCCGAGGTGGCGCAGTTCATCCTCAACCTCGACGACCCCGGCCAGTTCGCCGACTACGTCGCCTACCACCTCGACTTCCGCCTCGAGGACAAGCAGGCGGTCCTCGAGGCGCGCACGGTCGCCGACCGACTCCGCCGCGTGCTGGTGTTGATCGACACCGAGATCGAGCTGCAGGAGACGCAACGGCGCCTCCAGCGCGAGGTCAAGGAGGAGATCGACCGCAACCAACGCGAGTACTTCCTGCGCGAACAGATCAAGGCGCTGCAGAAGGAACTCTCCGGAAGCGACGACGAGGAGGACGAGGTCGAGGCGTTCCGCGAGAAGCTCGAGGCGGCCGACCTGCCCGAGGAGGCGATGAAGGAGGCGCAACGCGAACTGAACCGGCTCTCGCGCATGCACCCCGACAGCGCCGAAGCCAGCGTCATCCGCACCTACCTCACGACCCTCACCGAACTCCCCTGGAACCACCGCAGCGAGGACCAACTCGACGTCACCGTCGCCGCGAAGGTCCTCGAGGAGGACCACTACGGCCTCGAGAAGGTCAAGGACCGGGTCCTCGAGTACCTCGCCGTCCGCAACCTCAAGGCGGAACGCGCCGCGAAGGGCGAGCTCGAGGAGAGCGACGTCAACAAGGGCCCCATCCTCCTCTTCGCCGGCCCGCCCGGCGTCGGCAAGACGTCGATCGCGCAGTCGGTCGCCAAGTCCCTCGGGCGCGAGTACGTCCGCATCAGCCTGGGCGGCGCGCGCGACGAGTCCGACATCCGCGGGCACCGACGCACCTACATCGGCAGCATGCCCGGCCGCATCATCCAGGGCATCCGCACCGCCGGCACGAAGAACCCGGTGTTCCTCCTCGACGAGGTCGACAAGCTCGGCATGTCGTACCAGGGCGACCCCAGCTCCGCGCTGCTCGAGGTCCTCGACCCCGCCCAGAACCAGAACTTCGTCGATCACTACCTCGGCGTCTCCTTCGACCTCTCCGAGGTGCTGTTCATCGCCACGGCGAACTACCAACAGCAGATCCCCGAGGCGTTGATGGACCGCATGGAGACGATCGTCTTCAACAGCTACATCGAGCAGGAGAAGCTCGAGATCGCCAAGCGCTACCTGGTGCCGCGGCAGATCAAGGAGAACGGGCTCGGCGCGAAACAGCTCACCATCAGCGACGGCGCCATCCACCGGGTCATCAACGCCTACACCCGCGAGGCGGGCGTCCGGACCCTCGAACGCACCCTCGGGACCCTCGCCCGCAAGGCGGCGCGCCGCGTCGCGGAGGGCGACGCGAAGCGCGTCCGCATCACCGAACGCAGCCTCGAGGGCTACCTCGGCAGCGCCCGCTTCACCCCCGAATCGGAGGCGGAGGAGGACCTCGTCGGCGTCGCGACCGGCATGTACTACACGCCGGTCGGGGGCGACATCCTGTTCGTCGAGACCAGCATCACGCAGGGCAAGGGCGGGCTCGTCCTCACCGGCCAGCTCGGCGACGTCATGAAGGAGTCCGCCCGCGCCGCGCTGACGTTCGTGAAGTCCAACGCCGAACGCTTCGGGCTCGACCTCGCCGACGTCGAGGACCACGAGATCCACATCCACGTCCCCGCCGGCGCCACCCCCAAGGAGGGCCCCTCGGCCGGCGTCGCCCTCGCCACGAGCCTCGTCAGCGCCCTCACCGGCGTCCCCGTCCGGCGCGACGTCGCCATGACCGGCGAGATCACGCTCCGCGGGCGGGTCCTGCAGATCGGCGGACTGAAGGAGAAGATCCTCGGCGCCAAGCGGGCCGGCATCGCCCACGTCGTCTACCCCGAAAAGAACGCGGCGGACGCCGCGGACATCGACGCGGCGCTGCTCAAGGGCATCCACACGCACGCCGCCGCGGACCTCGAGGCGGTCCTCGACCTCGCCCTCGTCGGCGGCATGGACGCCCTCGAAGGGCCGGGCGGCGGCCCGAAGGGACGCCGCAAGGGCAAAGGCAAGGGCAAGGGCGCCGCGCGCGTCCCCAGCGCCCAAGCCTAACCCCGGCCGCCCGCGCCGACCCCGCCCCCCCGCCATCCACAGCACCCTCGACACCGCCGCCGCGCCCCCGGGCGCGGCGGCGTGCGCGTGCCGGAACCGCGCCGCGCGAGGCGGTAGCATGCCCCCATGCGTACCCCCCTCATCGCCGGCAACTGGAAACTCCACACGACCCCCACCGAAGCGGTCGCCTGGTTCGACGCCTTCCGCGCCGCCCTCGCCGGGCACGCCGTCGACCGCATCGAGCTGGCGCTCGGCGTGCCCGCGACGCACCTCCCCGGCCTCGCGCCGCTCGCCGCGCAGGCCGGCGTCGCCCTCGCCGGGCAGGACCTCTCCCGCCACGACGAGGGCGCGCACACCGGCGAGATCGCCGGCGCGATGCTGGCCGACGCCGGCGCGACGTACGTGATCGTGGGGCACTCCGAACGCCGCAGCGACCACGGCGAGAGCGACGACGTCGTCCGCGCCAAGGTCGCCGCCGCCCGCCGCGCCGGCCTCACCCCCATCCTCTGCGTCGGCGAGTCCGAAGCGGACCGGGACGCCGGCCGCGCCGAAACGGTCGTCCTCGACCAACTCCACGCCGCCCTCGGCGGCCTCGAAGCGGACGCGGACGCCGCCGCCCTCGTCGTCGCCTACGAACCGGTCTGGGCGATCGGGACCGGCCGCACCGCCACCGCCCAGGATGCGCAAACCATGAGCGCCGCGATCCGCGCCGCGCTCCGCGACGCCCGCCCCGCCCTCGCCGACGGCGTCCGCATCCTCTACGGCGGCAGCATGAAGCCCGGCAACGCCGCGGAGCTGTTGGCGCAACCCGACGTCGACGGCGGCCTGGTCGGCGGCGCCAGCCTCGACGTCGAAGCGTGGCTCGCCATCGCCGACGCCGGGCAGGCGGCCGCGTGAACGCCCGCCCCCTCGACGCCGACGCCGTCGCGCGACGCCTCGCCGCGGTCCGGACCGCCCTCGCGGAGCGCGAGGTCGGCGCGCTGCTCGTCACCCGCCCCGCCAACGTGCGTTGGTTGTCCGGCTTCACCGCGCCCGACGACGCCCGCGTCCTCGTCACCGCCGACGACGCCTGGCTGTTCACCGACGGGCGCTACACCGCGCAGGCGGCGGAGACGTCGTTCCTGCCCGCCGTCATCGAACGGTCCTGGCGCACCGAGGTCGCCGCCCGCCTCCCGGGCGGCGCCCTCGCCGTCGAGGCGGAGCACCTCACCCTCGCCGGCGCCGCCGCGCTCGCGAAGGCGACGCACCGGGAGCCGGTCCGCACCGACGGTCTCGTCGCGACCCTCCGTCGCCGCAAGGACGCCGCCGAGATCGACGCGATCCGCCGCGCCGCCGACCTCACCGACCGCGCCTACGCGCACGTCCTGACCCGCCTCGCGCCCGGCGTCCGCGAGGTCGACCTGGCGCTCGAGATCGAACGCTTCGTGCGCAGCGAGGGGGGCGACGGCATGGCGTTCGACGTGATCGTGGCCTCCGGCGTCCGCAGCGCCATGCCGCACGGCGTCGCGTCCCCGAAGGGCGTCGAGGCGGGCGACCTGGTGACGTTCGACCTCGGCGCGCGCGTCGACGGCTACTGCGCCGACATGACCCGCACCGTCGGGGTCGGCGACGTGTCGGCCGCCCACCGGGCGTTGTTCGGCGCGGTCCTCGAGGCGCAGGAGGCGGCGGTCGCCGCCGTCGCGCCGGGCGTCGCCGCCGGCGACGTCGACGCCGCCGCCCGCACCGTCCTCGCCCACCACGGGCAGGGCGACGCGTTCGTGCACAGCCTCGGGCACGGCGTCGGGCTCGAGATTCACGAGGGGCCCGGCCTCGCGCCCCGCACCGAGGACGTCCTCGAGCCCGGGATGGTCGTCACGATCGAACCGGGCGCCTACCATCCCGGCGACGCCGGCGTCCGCATCGAGGACCTCGTCGTCGTCACCGACGACGGCGCCGAGATCCTCAGCCGCAGTCCGAAGGGGTGGACGACCGTCGGGGACGCGCCGGCGTGAGCGGCGCGCCGCAGGTCGTCAAGTACGGCGGGGCGGCGATGCAGGACCCCGCCGCGCGCGCCGCGGTCGCCGCGGCGCTGCGCACGCTCCGCGCGGACGGGGGGACGCCGTACGTCGTGCACGGCGGGGGGCCCGCCATCGGGCAGGCGCTCGCCGCCGCCGGCCTCGAGGCGCGCTTCGTGGACGGCCGCCGCGTCACCAGCGCGCGCGCCCTCCCGGTCGTCGAGGCGTCCCTGACGCTCCTCGGCAAACGCATCGCGCAGGAGATCGGGGACGCCGTCGCCCTCACCGGCCGCGACGCCGGCCTCCTGCGCGGCGAACCGATCGACGCCGAGCTCGGCCGGGTCGGCCGCGTCACGCACGTCGACGTCGCGCGCCTCACCGCCCTCGCGGGGATCGACCTCACGCCGGTCCTCGCCTGCCTCGCCCTCGCCCCCGACGACGAACTCCTGAACGTCAACGGCGACGAGGCGGCCGGCGCCGTCGCCGCGGCGCTCGGCGCGCCGGTGACGTTCCTGACCGACGTGCCGGGGGTGCTGGAGACCCCCGACGGGGACGGCCCGCCGCTGGCGTCGGTGTCCGCCGCCGACGCCGAGGCCCGCCTCGCCGACGGTCGGATCGCGGGTGGCATGGTGCCGAAGGTCCGCGCCGCGCTCGAGGCGCTCGCGCGCGGCGCCCCGTCGGCGCGCATCGCCGCGACCGACGACGCGGCGACCGTCCTCGCGGCGTTGCGGGGGACGGGCGGCACCGCGCTGACCCCCTGACGGCGCCCGCCCCGGCCAGCACGGCGTTCTGATACACTCGTGACCGATGTCGCAAGGGCCCCGCACTGCGCTGGTCGCCCTGCTCGCGCTCACGTGCGCCGCAGGGGGCGCCGTCCTGGCCCAAACGACGCACGTGGTCCAACCCGGCGACACCCTCTGGGACCTCGCCCGCACCCACGATACGAGCGTCGCGGACCTGCGCGCCGCCAACGACCTCGGCGGCGACGCCCTGACGCCCGGCGACGTGCTGACGCTGCCCGGGGCCCCCGATGCACGCGACCGCTCGGCCCCCGAGACGTGGACCGTGACGCCCGGCGACACGCTGTCCGACATCGCGCTCGCCAGCCGCACGTCCGTCGACGACCTGATGGCCTGGAACGACCTCGCGACGCCCGCCCTGCACCCGGGGGACGTGATCGCGCTCGGCCCGCCCGCCGCGCCGGCCGCCGACGCCACCCCGACCGCCGCAACGCCCGACGCCGAGCCCGACCCCGAAACCGACGCCGCCGACGACCGCCCCGTCTGGGTGGTCACGAAGGGCGACACGCTGTCCGACATCGCGCTCGCCAGCCGCGGGACCGTCGACGAGCTGATGGCCTGGAACGGGCTCGCGTCGCCCACCCTGCGTCCCGGCGACGTCATCGCCCTCACCGCACCCACGACGGCGCCCGACGGGGCGGCCGGCACCCCGACCCGCACCCCCCTCATGGTCGAGGTGCAGCCGGGCGACACCCTCTGGGACCTCGCCCGCACCTACGACACCACCGCCGACGCGATCGCCGCCGCCAACGGCCTGACCCCTTCGGCCGTCCTGTCGGTCGGCCGCGACCTGGCGATCCCCGGCGCGTACGCCGAGACCGCCCCGACCGGCGACGTCGGCGGCTTCGCCGCCCCCACCATCACCGTCGATCCGGGCGATACGCTGTGGGAGATCGCGCTCCGCTACGACACCACCGTCGACGCCCTCATGGCCGCCAACGCCCTGACGGACCCGAATCTCGACGTCGGCCAGGAGTTGCGCCTCGTCGGGCGCGACGGCGCGCCCTCGACCCGTCTCGCGACGCCCACCCCCCGGCCCCGCGCCGACGCGTGGACGTGGCCGCTGGACGGGCCGCTCACCTCCCCCTTCGGGTGGCGGGCGCTGACGGTCGGTGGGACGAACATGCACTACGGCATCGACATCGACGGCGACACCGGCGACCCGATCGTCGCAGCGGCCGCCGGCACCGTCACGCACGCCGGCTGGATGGGCGGGTTCGGGAACCTCGTCATCATCGAACGCGACGCCACCGAGTGGTACTACGCCCACGCGTCGGAACTGCTGGTCCGCGTGGGGGACGTCGTCGCGGCCGGCGACCCGATCGCGCGGGTCGGCGCGACCGGCCGCGTGACGGGCTCGCACCTGCACTTCGAGATCCGCGAGAACGGGACGCCCATCGACCCCCTCCCCCTCCTCGAGGCGCGGGCGTCCGCCCGCTGAGCGTCGCGTGCGCATCGTCGTCGTCGGAGACCTCCACGCGCAGGAGGGGAAGTTGTGGCGCATCCTCGACGAGGCCGGCCTCCGCGACGCGGACGGCGGGCCGTCCGACGCGCTGCGTAGCGGCGACGCGCACCTGGTCCTGCTCGGGGACCTGGTGCACGCGAAATCGCGGACGGTGTACGCGCACCTCGCCGGCGTCGAACGCTACGACGAGTTCGATCCCGACCACCTCGCCCGCGCCGAACGCGCCCAGGAGGACTTCCTGCGCCGCGTCGCGGCGTTCCTCGCGCCGCTGCCCGACGGCGTCGCGACGATCCTGCTCGGCAACCACGACGCGAACGCCGTGACGCCCGACCAGGGACCGCTCCGCAGCGACGACGTCAGCCACCTCGAGTGGAAACCGGGGTACGGAAGGGCGCTGCCCGACGACCTCGCCCGCTGGGTGGCGTCCTGGCCGCGCGAGTGGGTGCTCGACGGCGTGCACTTCGCGCACGTCGGGCCGCGCCCCGAACACAACCGGTACGACACCGCCTTCTACCTCGAGAACCGCCGGCGTTGGATCTACGCCGACGAGGACGCCCTGCAGGGCACCGGCTACCGCTTCGGGGTGTACGGCCACACGCCGGTCCGCGGGGGGTTGAACCTCGCGTCGAAGGGCCGCGCGCTGCTGCTCGACGGCAACGGGCACGACGGCGAGTACGTCTGGGCGGAACTCCTCACCGCCGAAGCGGGCCTCCGGGTGCGGCTCCGCGGCCTCGTGTTCGACGAGTTCGTCCCCGTCTGACCCGCCGCACCGGGCTCACGGACGGACGGTGACCGTCTGGCCGGTCGGCACGAACGCCACCCAACGCCGCATCCCCTCGAGCGCGATCTCGGTGCCGTCCTCCGCGACGAAGCGCACGCCGTCCTGCAACCGCCAGGTGCCCTCCACCCGGCGGCCCCGCAGCAGCAGCGTCGCGTCCCCGCCACGCGTGACGTCCATCGACACGCGCCCCGCGGGATCGCCCGGGATCGGGACGACGTCGAGGCGCGCCAGGAGCACCGCATCGAGCAGGATCGGCGCGCCGCCGGCGGCGGACGCCGGCTCGCCGTAGCGGATCCACCGGTAGCGGCCGGTGTCCCCCTCGAGGCGGAAGCCCGACGCGTAGGCGCCGCCCCAATCGATGCGGACCTCCGTTGCCGACGGCGCCCCGTCGGGCGCGGTCGGCCGCACCTGCGCCACGAGACGCGGATCCTCGTCCGCGACGTACCGCTCCGCCGCCGCCCGCAACGCCGCACCCGCCGCGAACGTGTTCACCGGCGCCCGCCCCCGGTTCGGGTCCCGCGCGAACAGCGGGCCCTCCGCCATCGCATCCAGGTTCCGGGCCCCGTCCCCCGCCAGGCGCGCCTGGGCGGCGGGCGACCCGCCGACGTGCACGAGGACCGCGGCGGCGTCGTCGGCGAGGTCGATCATGTACGGCCGAGCGCTGCGGATGGGGCCCACCTCGCGCGGCTCCTCGGCATCGAAGAACGGCAGCAACCGCGTGACGCCCCCCTCGACCGGGATCTCCGCCGTCCACGTCGCCTGCGCCAGCCCCTGCTGCGGGTACCCGCCGGCGTTGTCCAGCACCACCGCGAGGGGGGCGGGCACCGCCCGCGCCGGCGGGGGCGCCGGTTGGGCCGGCGCCCCGCCCGCGCCCGCCTCGCCGTCGGGCGACGCGGCCCGCCCCAGGGCGTCGGCGGGCGCGTCGGGGTCGCCGTCCGGTTGGCCGGGCCGCGCGGCGTCCCCGCCGATCGGTCCGTCCGGCCGGGGGGCCCGCGCCGCGGAGCCGGGCGCCGCGTCGCTCGGGGCCTCCCGCACGACCGCTTGGACGCTCGGGGTCGGGAGCGGCCGGGCGGACGGGACGCTGGCGGTCGGCGCGACCCCCAGCTGCTGGGCCGACCCGACCTCCGTCGTCACGTTCGGTGCGTCGAGGTCGCGCCCCTCGGGCGCCCCGACGCTCGGGGTGGGCGCCGCCACCGACGCCGCGTCCGCGTCCGCGTCGGGCGTCGGGGCCTCCAGGCCGCGCGTGGCGGGCGCCTCGACCGCCGCGTCGGGCGCCGCGAGGGCGCGCGCGTCCGCCTCGACGTCCGGCGCGACCTCGGTGAGCGCCGTCGCGCCGTCGCTCGGGTCGGGCGACGGGCTCGGGACCGGCAACGCAGCGGCGTCCGCCTCGACCTGCACGTCCGGCGTCTCGATCTCCGGCACGGCGGCCTCCACCTCCGGGTCCGGCGTCGGGAGGGGCGCCTCCGGCGCCGCGGTGCGCGGGGCCGGCGTCTCGAGCGGCGTCGCGGCCTGCGCGTCGTCCGCCGCGTCCGCCGCCGCGGCGTCGCGTTCGGGCGGCGCCGGCGGGGCCGGCGCCTCCGCGGCGGGCGGCCCGTCCGCCGCGGGGTCCCCCCCGCTCTCCGCGTCGGTCGCCGGGTCGCCCGGCGCCGGGCGCCCGGTCGCGTCCGCCTCCACCTGCGGGCGGGGCGCCGGCTGCGCGACGGCGTCGTCCGCCGTCGCGGGCGCCTCCTCCTCCGCTTCGGCGGGGGTCCCGAGGTCCACGACGAGGTACGTCTCCGGCGGGTCGCTGGGCGTGAGGTCCAGCGTCACCATCAGCGCCAGCAGCACGAGGGCGTGCAGAAGCAACGACAGGCCCGCCGCGCGGCGGCGGTCCGGGTCGCGCCAGAGGCGCGCGACGCGGGTGGCGAGGGCGGCCCTCATCCCCCCGCAGCGATCGCGACGCGGGTCGCGCCGGCCCGCCGGATCGCGTCCATGATGCGGACGGTCGTGCCGTGCGCCACGCGCTGGTCGGCGCGCAGGATGACGGTGCCGGCGTTGCGTTCGGCGAGCAGCGCCTGCAGGGCCGGCACCAACTGCGCCTCGTCGAGCGCTTCGCCGCCCAGGAAGATCCGTTCGTCGGCGTCGAGGGTGACGGTCGGGAGGCCCTCGGGTTGCGCCGCGGCGCTGCTCGCTTGCGGCAGGTCCACCGGGAGGCCGTTCTCGAGCGTGATGAAGGTCGTGGAGACCATGAAGAAGATGATCAACAAGAACACGACGTCGACCATCGGCGTGAGGTCGAGGATCGGGGAGGCGCGACCGCGGTCGCGGCGGCGGGTCGTCACGCGCACGGCCCCGACCCGCTCACGCGGCGGGCGACCGCTCGCCCGCGTCGCGGCGCGACGCCACCGCTTCGGCGACCTCGCCCATCAACTCCTCGCGGCGCCGATCGATCTCGAGGAGCATCGCGTCGACCCGGCTCGAGAGGACGTTCTGCCCGATCAGGGTGGGGATCGCCACGATCAACCCCGCCGCCGTCGTCACGAGCGCCTGCCCGATCCCGTCGGCCAACGCCGCGGGGTTCCCGGTCCCCTGCGAGGAGATCTCCGCGAACGCCACGATCATGCCGGTGACGGTCCCCAGGAGCCCCATGAGGGGCGCGATCTGCGCGATCGTCGTGAGCGGCCGGATGCCGCGCGCGAGGCGTTGCTCCTCCTCCAGGCTGGCCTCCTGGAACGCCGACTCGAGCGCCGACCGGCCGTACGGCAGCCGCGTCAGGGCCGCCCCCAACACCCGCGCGACGGGGCCCCCGTGCGTCTCGCAGGCGGCGAGCGCCGCCTCGAGGTCGCGCTCACGGACCGCGGCGTTCACCGTCCGCATGAGGGCCTCGTTGTCCGCCGGCTCGCGCGACAACGTCCGGAAGCGGACGAGGAAGACGTACAGCGCGTAGATCGAGACCGCGATGATGGCGACCAGGATCGGCCCGCCGCTCAGAATCAACTCCATGACCTACCCCCTCGGGTGTGGATGCTACGTGCGGCGCACCTGAGGTGCGTGAGACGTGCCGATTCAGACCGCACGGGCGTCCTCCGCACCGGCGTCCGGCGTACGGACGACGTGCCCCGTCCGCCCGTCGCCCGGCTCCGCCCCCCCGCCCGTCGCGGGGTCGTGCCGCCAGCGGATCCGCTCGATCGACGTCGCGCGGGTCCCCTCGAGCTCCAGCGCGACGGCGCACACCGTCGCCGCGCCCTCCGCGGGGGTGAAGCGGTGCTTGCGCTGCGTCCGGAAGGCGGCGTACGGACCGTCGTACGTCACGCCGATGCTGGACGCCTCGACCCCGGTCATGCCGACGTCGGTCAGGTAGGCGGTGCCGTTCAGGAGCTGCTCGTCGGCGGTCTGCACGTGCGTGTGCGTCCCCAGGAGCGCCGCGGCGCGACCCGCGACGTGGTACCCGAGGACCTTCGACTCCGCGGTCGTCTCCACGTGCGCGTCGACGATCACGGGGCGCCCCTCGGGCAGCGACGCGAACAGGTCGTCGAGCGCCCGGAAGGGGTCGTCCAGCGGATCCATGAACAGGCGCCCCATCACCTGTGCGACCGTGACGTGGGTGCCGCCGACCGCCACCGTCGTCGCCCCCAGCCCGGGCGTGCCGGGCGGGTAGTTCAGGGGCCGCACGAGGTGCGTCGAGCGCTCGAGCAGGTCCGCGGTGTCTCGCTGATCGAAGGTGTGGTTCCCGAGCGTGACGACGTCGGCGCCGGCGTCGCGCACCTGGTCGAAGTGCTTCTCGCTCAGGCCCCGCCCTCCCGTCGCGTTCTCGGCGTTGACGACGCGCAGGTCGTAGTCGCCTCCGTACGCCCCGAGGTAGGCGCGGAGCGCCTTCAGGCCGGGGGTGGCGAAGACGTCGCCCACGAACAGCACGCGCATGCGCGCAGGGTACCAGGCGGGGCGCGGCCGGCGCCGCCGGCGGCGGCCGACCGCGCCGGGGGTGGTAGCGTCCCGGCATGGCGAAGCCCGACCTCGACGACGTCGACCGCAAGATCCTCGTCCACCTCCGCGAGGAGGGACGCGCCTCGCACGCCGAGATCGCCGAGCGGGTCCGGCGTTCCGCGCCGGCGGTCGGAGAACGCATCAAGAAACTGATGCAGCGCGGCGTGATCCACGGGTTCCACGCCGACGTCGACCCCGACGCGGTCGGCCTGTCGGTCGCGGCGTTCGTCGCGCTGGCCCCCACCCCCGGCAGCGACGTCCGCGACCTGGTGACGCGCCTGAAGCGACTTCCGGAGGTGCAGGAGCTGCACTCGGTCGCCGGGACGTACAGCTACCTCGCGAAGGTCCGCACGACCAGCCCCACCGCCCTCGACGCGTTCCTCGACGACCTGATGATGATGGACGGCGTCGAGCGCACCGAAACGACGATGGTGCTGCGCACGAACCTCGAACGCCCCGCGGTGTTGCCGTTCGACCCCGCGCCCGCCGCAACCGACGCGGAGGACGGGACCTAACCGCCCGGCGAGCGCCGCACGAGCGCCTCGAGGGCGGCGTCCCCCGACGCCCCCTCGGGCGCGCCGTCCGCCCCGTCCGCACCGACGTCGTCGCGCATCGCCTCCAGGAACCACGCCGGGAGGCGTCCGCGTTGCGCCCGCAGGAACGCCGGGAAGCCGGCGTCCAGCAGGTACGTCGCGGCGTGATCGGTGTCGCTGCGGACCCCGCGCCCGTACGCCTGCACCACCGTCAGGCACGCCCGCCAGGCGTACCAGGCGGGATCGCGGGCCTTCCGCGCGGCGACCTGCGGGTCCCCGAGGTACGGCCAGGGGACCTTGCAGATCGCTTGGAAGCGCGCGGCGTCGTCGGCCAGGTCGATGCCCTCCGTCATGCTGGGCGTCACCAGGACCGTCGCGGTGCGCGCCGCGAGGTGCCGCTCGAGCGCCGCGTCGCGGCCCGCCGCGTCGTCGTGCGTCACGACCCGCGTCGCGAGGTCGGCGGGGAGGCCCTCGCGGATCGCGCGGGCGACGGCGTACGTGTGCGTATGCACGACCCCCTTGTCGTTGGGGTGCTCGCGCAGGATCCGCGCGACGCCGTCCACGAGCTTCGGCAGGTCCGCGTCGCGGTGCGCGCGCGTCATGCGGGCGGTCGGGCGGACGTGGATCGGGCGGCGTTCGGGCGGGAAGCTCGACGGCATGCGGACGACCGCGAGGTCGTCCGCATCGATCCCGAGCGACGCGGCGTACGTCGCCGGATCGAGGATCGTCGCACTCATCAGCAGGACCCGCTCGCCGAGACGGAACAACAGCGGTTCGGCGAACGCGGCGACGTCGACGGGCCGAAACGTCAGGATGCGTCCCGCCCCGTCCGCACCGACCTCCACCACCCAGTCCGCCTCCCCCGCGTCGCTGGATTCCGCCAACAACGCGAGGCCGTCCAGCGTCCCGTCCAACCAGCGCACGGCCCGCAACGCCTCCACGGTCGCGGCGCCCTCCGACGGCAACCCCTCGAGCTTCGCCCGCAGCCGCCGCGCGCGTTCGGCGAGGGCGGGCACGAGGTCGAGCACGGCGTCCAGGAGCCCCTCGACGCGGTCGCCGGCGGGGAGGCGCACCTCGACGCCGGCGCGCGCCAGGTCGGCGTCGGCGAGGCGGACCTCGACGAACCGCATGAGGGCGGCTTCGGCGTTGTGCGCCTCGTCGAGCACCAGCAGGTCGCGGGGCGCGAAGGCGCCGGCGTGGTGCGTCTCCGCCAGGAAGTACGGGTAGTTCATCACCGTCGCGTCGGCGGCGAGGGCGGCGTCCTTCGCGGTGAAGTAGGGACAGTCGTCGCACGCGGGGAACGTCCGCCCCAGCAGGCAGGGGGCGGCGGCGGCGTGCGTGTCGGCGACGAGACAGTCGTAGTTCGCGCGGCCCGTCATCGACGTGAGGTCCGGAAAATCGCGGAGGTACTGCGCCTGCAACAGCTTCTGGGCGGTCAGCAGGTAGGCACCGTTCGCTTCGCGCGCGAGCGCGACGGCGAGCGCGGACTTGCCCGCCCCGGTCGGCGCCTCGAGGATCACGAACCGGGTGCCGGCGTCGAACGCCGCGCGCATCGCATCGAGCGCCTCGCGTTGCCCTTCGCGGTAGCGCGGATAGGGAAAGCTCGACACGCGGCAGGCTACCACCGGCCCCGCGCCCACCGGCACGGGCCGCCCTCGGCCCGGCGAAGCGCGCACCGCGCGGTCCGGGGTCCGCGCACGAACCGAAGCACGCGAACGGGCCGACCCGAAGGTCGGCCCGTCGCTGCGTTTGGTGCCGAGGATGGGACTCGAACCCACACGACCTCAGCGGTCACTAGCCCCTCAAGCTAGCGCGTCTACCAATTCCGCCACCTCGGCGCACGCAGGTGCAGACGCGTAGGCGAGGCTACCGCCGGGCCCGGGGGGTGTCAAGCGAACCGGCCGAGTCAGTACGTGAGCACCCGGTAGCCGTCCGCGAGGTACCCGCGCACGCTGGGGTGTCCCTCGAACGCGTCCACCAGCGCTACGCCGGCCCCTTCGATCGCTTCGCTCGCTCCGAACGCCGTCGCGCAGTAGCTGCACGCACCCGCGACGCGGTCCTTCACGTCCGCCCACAGGGCGTGCCGCGGGTGCTCCGGGTCGTCCAACGTCCCCACCCACCGGGTCCCCGCCCCGTCGAACGACAGGACGACGTCGTCCCCCGCCTGCTTCGCCTCCTTGACGACCTCCATCGCGTTGACGACGCGACCGAGATCGCCGTGCGTCTCCACGTCGGCCAACACCTGCACCAACAGTCTCATGGCGCCTCCCACGGGCGGTGGTTCCGCCACGCCGAGTGGACCCCACCCCCGGCCCGCGCGTCCGTCGGATTCTTGACGCGCCTCGTGCGCGCCGCGTGGGACGCTCCACTGCACGGCCGCCGTGGCTCGGCGGACCCCACGACCGCCTGGAGGCCTCCATGACCAATGCATCCCCCGCCCCTTCGACCCCCGACGCGCCCCTCCGCGCGCTGTACGTCAACGGCACCCTCAAACCGTCGCCGGAACGCTCCCACACGCAAGGGTTGATGGATCGCTCGATCGCGATCCTGGAGCGCCTCGGGGTCGAGGTCGACGTCCTGCGCGCCGTCGATCACGAGCTGGCGCCGGGGGTGCAGCCCGACATGCGGGCGCACGGCCAGACGCACGACGCGTGGCCGGACCTGTGGCCCCGGGTCGCGCGCGCCGACATCCTGGTGCTCGGGACCCCCATCTGGCTGGGGGAACGCTCGTCGGTAATCAGCCGCGTCATCGAGCGCCTCTACGCCATGTCGGGCCAGGTCAACGACCGCGGGCAGTACGTGTACTACGGCAAGGTCGGCGGCGTGATCGTGACCGGCAACGAGGACGGCGTGAAGCACTGCGCCATGGGCATGCTCTACGCGCTGCAGCACCTCGGGTTCGTCGTCCCGCCGCAAGCGGACGCCGGGTGGATCGGGGAGGTCGGCCCCGGCGCCTCCTACCTCGACCCCGGCTCCGGCGGACCGGAGAACGACTTCACGAACCGCAACACGACGTTCGCGTCGTACAACCTCGTGCACGTCGCGCGGATGCTGAAACGCGCCGGGGGCCTCCCCGCGGAGGGCAACGTGCGGAGCGCGTGGGATGCGGGCGAGCGCCCCCCGGCCTACGCCCCCGACGACGCGGGCGGTGCCTGAGGGCGTCCCTGCCGATCCGCCGGGGGCTACCCCTCCGCGTCGTCCCCCTCGACGACGCGCGTGAGGCCCCCGACGTCCAGGGCGTAGCGGCCGCGCGTGCCGTCCAGTCGGCCGGCGCGGCGCAGGTCCGCGATCGCGGTCGACACCGACACGCGGGTCGCTCCGACCATCGCGGCGATCTCTTCGTGTCCGAGAGCGACGTCGACGTCGACCCATCCGGGACGGTCCGCACGGTCGTCCCCGAAGCGTCGCGCGTGATCGATCAGGACCGCCGCGACCCGTGCACGGATGGGGCCGTGCCCCTCGGTGAGTCGGTCGCGACACCGGAAGAGGTTCTCGGTGAGCATCTCCGTGAACGACTCGACGAAGCGGGGCGCTTCGCGCGCCAGGCGCCGGTACTGCTCGCGCGACATGGGGCACGTCACGACGTCGGTGGCGGCCACGGCGTCCAAGCGGTAGCGGGCGCCGTCCCCGACGAACGCCTCCCCGATCAGGTCGTCGGGACCGACCACCCCGAGGATCCGCTCGCCGCCGTCGGGCGTGGTGCGCACGAGCTTCACCCGCCCCCGAGCGACGACGTGCATGGCGTCCGCGGCGTCCCCCTCGCGAAAGATCACGTCGCCCGGCGCGAAGGTGCGGTCGGGACAGATGCGCCGGAAGGCGGCCCGCTCGTCGTCGCGCAACCGGTCGAGGAACCCGCTGTCGCGCAGGATCCAGGCGTCGGGACGTCGCTCCATGCGGGCACGATACGCGAGCGCGCCGCTGGGTATCCTGCCCGCCATGCCGACCGCCGAACGCGCCGCCCGGGTCTTCGAGGTCCTGCGCCGCCGCCAGACCGACCTCACCGTCGTCGCGGAGGACGTCTACAAACCGCACAACCTGTCCGCGATGCTGCGCAGTTGCGACGCGGTCGGGATCCCCGAGGTGCACGCCGTCCGCCCGACCGGCGGCGTCCCGACGTACGACGCGACGAGCGCGTCGGCGCACCGGTGGGTGGACCTCCGCGTGCACGGCGACCTGGCGTCCGCCCTGGCGGTCCTGCGGGGGCGCGGCATGCAGATCCTCGCCGCGCACTTCTCCGACGCGGCGGTCGACTACCGCGACGTGGACTACGTCCGCCCGACCGCGGTCGTGTTCGGCAACGAACGCTCCGGCGTGAGCGAAGCGGCCGCAGCGCAGGCCGACGCGCACGTCGTCATCCCGATGCTGGGGATGGTGCCGTCGCTGAACGTCTCGGTCGCGACGGCGGTCGTGGCGTTCGAGGCGCAACGCCAACGCCGCGCGGCGGGGGCGTACGACCGGCCGGCGATGCCGGCGCGGGCGCGCAACGACCAGGCGTACGCCTGGCTCTACCCCGCCGACGCCGCGGTGAAGCGCGAGGCGGGCGCGGCGTACCCCTGGCTGGAGGCGGACGGCGCCGTCCGGACGGTGGACGGCCCGCCCGACTGGGCGGTGGAGGACGGCGCGGACGACGGGGCGACCGACGGTGGGGTCGGAACTTAGGGTGCGCCGGCGCGCGGTGCGGGCCGGCGGGGGCTGCTAGCCTTCCCCCGTGAGCGAGGGAACCGCACCGTTCGAGATCCGCGACCTGGGTCGCCTCGGGTACCGCGAGGCGTGGGACGCCCAACGCGAGGTGCACGCCGCCGTCGTCGCGGGCGACGCGCCCCCCACGCTGTTGTGGGTGGAGCACGACCGGGTGCTGACGTTCGGGCGGCGCGGGGGGCGCGACCACCTGCTCGAGGACGAAGCGGCGTTGCGGGCGCGCGGCTTCGACCTCGTCGACGTCGATCGCGGGGGGGACGTGACGTACCACGGGCCCGGCCAGCTGGTGGGCTACCCGATCCTGCCGGTCGGGCGGCGGGTGCGGGACTACCTGCGGGCGCTCGAGGGCGCGGTGCAGGACCTCCTCCAAGCGGAGGGCGTCGCGTCGGAGGGCAGCCCCGGGTACGCCGGCGTGTGGGTCGGGAACGCGAAGGTGTGCGCGATCGGGGTGGCGGTCCAGCGTCGCGTGAGCCTGCACGGGTTCGCGCTGAACGTCGCGACGGACCTCCGCGATTTCGAAACGATCGTGCCGTGCGGCCTGCACGGCACGTCGGTCACCAGCCTCGAGCGGTTGCTGGGGCGGACGGTGACGCTGGAGGCGGCGAAGGCGGCCCTCGCGCCGCGCCTCGCGACGCGGTTGGCGGGCCTCCTCCCGCCCCCGAATCGGGACGCAGCCGACATCGCCGCGCCGACCGGCGTTGGTAGGCTCGCGACGTGAGCGATTCCCCGGTCCACGAACTGCCGGTCCTGAACTCCCGCGAGTTCAAGAAGGTCGTCCCCGCCGTCGAGGGGGGCCGCAAGGCCGCCCGCGCGACCGACGCGGCGCCCGAGGGCGGCGCGCCCCGCGAACGCAAGCCGGACTGGTTGCGCGTGAAGTTGCCGGCGGGCGGGAAGTACCAGGAGATGCGCACCAACGTCACGGGACACCGGCTCGCCACCGTGTGCGAGGAGGCGCGCTGCCCGAACCTGGCGGAGTGCTGGAACGCCGGGACCGCGACCATCATGCTGATGGGGTCGGTCTGTACCCGCGGCTGCAAGTTCTGCGCGGTCGCGACCGGCAACCCCGCCGGCCTGCTCGATCCCGACGAGCCGCGCCTCGCCGCGGAGTCGGTCGCGGCGATGGGGTTGTCGTACGTGGTGCTGACGTCCGTCGACCGCGACGACCTGCCCGACGGCGGCGCGAGCCACTACGCCGCCGCGGTCCGCGCCATCCGCGAGCGGTCGCCGCAGACGAACGTCGAGGCGCTCACGCCCGACTTCGCGGGCGTCACGGAGCACGTCGACGTGGTCCTGAACGCGGGGATCGCGGTGTACGCACAGAACCTGGAGACGGTGCGGCGCCTGACCCACCCGGTGCGGGACCCGCGCGCGGGGTACGAGCAGACGCTGTCGGTCCTGGCGCACGCGAAGCGGGCCCGACCCGACGTCCTCACGAAGACCAGCCTCATGCTGGGGCTCGGCGAGACGGAGGCCGAGCTCGAAGCCACGATGGACGACCTGCGCGACGCGAACGTCGACATCCTGACGCTCGGGCAGTACCTGCAACCGACGTCGGCGCACCTGCCGGTCGAGCGGTACGTCCCGCCCGAGGACTTCGCCCGCTACCGCGAGATCGGCCTCGAGAAGGGGTTCCTGGAGGTCGTCTCCGGGCCGCTCGTGCGCTCGTCCTACCGCGCGGAACGGGCCCTCGAGAAGAACAACGCCGGCATCGCCCTCTGAGCGACGGCGCGGCGTGCGGGGCGGAGCCTCGAACGGAGCGCGCGAGGACGCGAGGGGGGCCGCGCCGGCGGCGCGGCCCCCCTTCGTTCGGAGGGGGCGGGCCTGGCGTCAGGCGTCCGCGTCGCCCTCGTGCGCGGCGAGGTACGCCTCGCGCGCCTCGAGGATCATCGCGTGGGTCTCCTCGATGCCGTGCCAATCCTCGACCTGGACCGACTTCCCCTCGAGCGCCTTGTAGATGTCGAAGAAGTGCTCGATCTCCCGCAGGCGGTGGGGACTGATGGTGGAGATGTGCCGGTTGTTGTCGTAGCGGGGGTCGTCGACGGGCACCGCGAGGACCTTCTGGTCGCGGCCCTTCTCGTCCGACATCTCCAGGAACCCGAGGGGGCGGGCGCGCCACACGACCCCCGGGTAGGACGGGTACGTCGTCAACACCAGCACGTCGACCGGGTCGCCGTCCTCGGCGAGGGTGCCGGGCATGAAGCCGTAGTCGCCGGGGTAGTGCATGGCGCTGTAGAGCACCCGGTCGAGGAAGAACGTCTCGCGTTCGGGGTCGTACTCGTACTTGTTGGCGCTGCCGCGGGGCACCTCGATGACGCAGGTGACGATCTCCGGCGCGTCCGCGCCGAGCTCGAGGTGGTAGAGGTTCGTGCTCACGAAGGGGTCCTTTCGGTGGGGGGCGGGAGGGCGAGACCGGCGATGCGCTCGAGGAACGCGGCGTGCAGGCGGTCGTCGCCGGCGAGTTCGGCGTGGAAGACGGTGGCGAGGACGCGGCCCGATGCGACGGCGACCGGGTCGCCGTCGTGGGTCGCGAGGACGCGGACGTCCGGCCCGACCTCGAGGATGCGGGGGGCGCGGATGAACACGCCGCGGAACGGCGCGTCGAGCCCGTCGACGTCGACGTCCGCCTCGAAACTGGCGACCTGCCGCCCGTAGTCGTTGCGGGCGATCGTGACGTCCAGCAGCCCTAGGCGGGGCTGCTCGGGTCGGGCGTGGATCGTGCGGGCGATCAGGATCGCGCCAGCGCACGTGCCCCACACCGCCCCGCCGCGCGCTGCGAACGCGGGGAGGGCGGCGTCGAGGTCGTACGCCCCCATGAGTTTCGCCATGGTGGTCGATTCACCGCCGGGGATCACGACGGCGTCGAGGTCACCGAGGTGCGCCGGGAGGCGCACCTCGCGGACGTCGGCCCCGAGCCGCTCGAGCGCGCGCCGGTGCTCCCGGAAGGCGCCCTGCAGGGCGAGGACGCCGACGCGCGGCGCCGCACTCACGGGGCACCCGCCGCCCGGGCGCCCCGGAGGATCGCGTCGGCGACGAGGTCCTGGGCGACGGCCGCCATCGCGGTGGGGTCGACCGCGGGACGGGCGCCGGTCGACAGCACGAACGTCGTGTCGCCGTCGAACGGCGTGTGCGACGGGCGCGTGACGCGGGCGATGCCGGCGTGCGCGGACGTCGCGAGGGCGCGGGCGGCGGCGGCGTCCAGCGTCGCGTCGCTCGCGACGACGACCAGGGTCGTGTGCGTCCCCGCGACGAGGGGGGCGGCGTCGGGGGTGGGGTCCGTGGGGGTGCCGGCGACCGGCGTGCCGTCCGCCGCGACGAGCGCACCGGAGGCGTTCGAGACCGCCAGCGCGGCGACCGTCGCGCCGTCCGGGAGGCGGCGCGAGGCG
>JAVLCF010000029.1 GCA_031581195.1 Trueperaceae bacterium
AGGTCGCCCGCCGCCGGCGGGCCGGGGATCGCGCCGTCGCGCATGCGGACCAGCGCCCGCTCGACGTCCGCCGCCTCGACGCCGGCCCGCGCGAGGGCCGCGAGGGCGCGCCCCGCGTCGTCGTCGCGCGCGACGGTGGGGCCGGACGCGATCAGGGCGGGGTCGTCGCCGACGACGTCGGAGACGATGCGGGTGTGGACGCGGGCGGGCGCCGCGAGGCGCGCGAGCCGCCCCCCGGCGAGGCGACCGAGCGCGCGACGGACGGCGTTGAGGTCGGCGACGTCGGCGCCGCCGCGCAGCACGGCGTCGGTGACCTCCGCCAGCCGCGCCGGGGGCAGGTCGGTCCCGTCCGCCGGGGCGGCGAGGAGGGCGCTTCCGCCCCCGGAAACCAGCACGAGGAGGGCGTCGTCGGGCCCGAGGTCCGACGCGAGGCGCGCGGCGGCGTCGGCGGCGCGCCGGGACCCGGGGCCGGGGACGGGGTGGTCGCCCTCGACGACGTCGAACCCGAGGCGGTCGGCGGCGCCGCCGGACGGCACCGCCACGACGCCGCCCGCGCTCACGCCCTGCGCGGCGTACGCGCGCGTGGCCGCGTCGGCCATCGCGAGGGCGGCCTTGCCGACGGCGAGCACCGCGAGGCGTCCGGCGGGCGGCTCCGGGAGGTGCCCGCCGAGGACCGCGTCGGGCGCGACGCCGGCGAGGGCGGCGTCGAAGGCGTCGCGCAGGACGGCGCGGGGCGCCGGGCGGGGGCCGGGGGGCGGCATGCCGGGTAGGATACCGCCATGTTCGGGATGTTCCGCCGCCAAGATCCGCACTTCAAGGAGGAGCCCGGCGCCCTCCTCGCCCGCGTCAAGACGCAACGAAGCGGCGAGATCGTGAAGGTCCGGATCTCGAAGACCAGCGAAATGAGCGCGTCGGGACGGGGCTACTTCGTCCGCAAGGCGCTCGTGGGCCCCGACACGTTCGACCAGGCGACGCTCGAGGTCACCACCAACCGAGCGCACAAGGTCGTCGACGCCACGGTCGACGGGGGCGAGCTCGTGCCGGTGGCGGCGTGGGCCGACTGACGGCGCCGCGGCTACTGGGCGCTGGTGAGGTCGGGCCGCAGGCGTTGCGCGTCGCGCAGGTAGACGTGGCGGATCTCGCGCTGGCCCTTCCGGGTGTTCAGTTGCAGCATGACCCGCACGACGCGGGGCAACCGGTTCGGGACGGGAATCTCGGTGTTGCAGATCAACGGCACCATGTCCATCCCGAGGTCGCGGGCGGCTTCGGCGGGAAACGTCGCGGTGAGGTCGGGCGTGGTGGTGAAGAAGATCGCGGCGATCGCCTCGTGGTCGTCCACGCCGTTCGCGTCCAGCATCGCCCGCAACAGCTCCCGGGTCGCCTCCAGGATCGCGTCGGGCGTGTCCTCATCGACCGTGATCGCGCCGCGCACGCCGCGAAGCCAAACGTCCATGCGCGACAAGGTAGCACGCCGCACGGGACGCACCGACCGGGGGGCGGGGCGTGAGCGCCGCCCCCGTCTTCCTCCTCACCGACTTCGGGACGCGCGACGTGTACGCCGGCGTCCTGCGCGCCGTCGTCGCCCGCGAAGCGCCGGCGGCCGCGGTGCACGACCTGACGCACGAGGTGCCGCCGCAGGACCTCCACGCCGCCCGCATCGCGCTGGCGTCGGCGACGCCGTCGCTGCCGGCCGACGCGGTGACGTGCGCCGTCGTCGATCCCGGCGTCGGCAGCGACCGTCGGGCGGTCGTGGTGCGCGCCCGTCGGCCCGACGGCGCGACGCTGTGGGGCGTCGGGCCGGACAACGGCCTGTTCTCGCCGTGGCTGGGGGCGAGCCGCCCCCCGTACGGCGGCGCGGTCCGGGCCGACGCCGCGTGGGTCCTCGACCCGGCCCGCGTCGGGGCGCCGGGCCCCGGCACGACGTTCGATGGGCGCGACCTGTTCGCGCCCGCCGCCGGGCGCCTCGCGCGCGGCGCGTCGCCCGAGGGGTTCGCGGACCCGTTCGACCCCGGCGAACTGGTGCGCCTCCCGGCGCCCGGCCCGGTCGCGACCCGCGACGCCCTCGAGGGGCGCGTGGCGTGGATCGACCGCTTCGGGGACGTCGTCACGAACGTCCCGATCGACGAACTCCCGGCGGGCCGCTTCGCCGTGGAGCTCGCCGGACGGCGGGTGGAGGGCCCTACGCAGGCATTCGCGGACGTCCCGCCCGGCCAGCCCTTGGCCTACCTGGGGTCGTACGGCGCGCTGGAGATCGCCGTCGCGGGCGGTTCGGTGGCGTCGGCGTGGGGCGTCGCGCTCGATCAACCGCTGCGCGTCGTGCCGCTCGACGGTGCCGACGACGCCGCGAACGCCGGCGCGCCGAACGTGCCGCCCTCCTGACGGACGTCCCGCTCCACGGCCGTCCCGGGACGGGCGTCGAGGACCGCGTCGGGGAGGGCCGCCTTCGCCGCGTCGAGGAGGGCGGGGCCGGCGCTGGGCCGGTGGGCGCCCTCGGAGAGGGCGCGGCGCCACCCGCGGGCCCCGGGCACGCCCCGCGCGAGCGCGATCATCGGCTTGACGACCGTCGCGAAGCGCGTGCCGCGCACGAGTTCGTCCTCGACGACGTCGCGCATCCCATCGATCACGGTGCGCAACGTCGGGGTGGGGTCGGTCGCCCCGAACAGGCGGCGGTCGACGTCCGCCCAGCGCATCGGCGCCTGGTAGGCGGCGCGCCCCACCATGACCGACGCGACGTCCGCGAGGTGCGCCTCGGCGGCGTCCAGGTCCTGCACGCCGCCGTTCGTCTCGATCACCAGGTCGGGGCGGTCCGCGGCGAGCCGCGCGACGGCGTCGTGCCGCAGGGGCGGCACCGTGCGGTTCTCCTTGGGGCTGAGCCCCTGCAGCCAGGCTTTGCGGGCGTGGACGGTGAAGCGGTCGGCGCCGGCCTCCGCGACGACGTCGACGAAGCGGCGCAGGTCGTCGTAGGCGTCGGCGTCGTCGATGCCGATGCGGTGCTTCACGGTCACCGGGAGGGACACCGCGGCCCGCATCGCCTCCACGGCGCGTGCGACGACGTCGGGGTGCGCCATCAGGCACGCCCCGAAGCGCCCGCGCTGGACGCGGTCGCTGGGGCACCCGACGTTGAGGTTCACCTCGTCGTAGCCGTACGCGTCGGCGAGTCGCGCGACGTGCGCGAGGGCGTCCGCGTCGTCGCCCCCGACCTGCAACGCGAGCGGCGACGTCTCGGGGGCGCGCGCGAGGTGGCGGTCGGCGTCGCCGTGCAGGACCGCCCCGGTCGTGACCATCTCGGTGTAGAGCAACGCACGGCGGGTGATGCGGCGCATCATCCGGCGGTAGGGCCGGTCGGTCCACGCCATCATCGGCGCGACGGAGAACCGCGGCGTGGGCGCGCGCGGCGTCACGGGACGGTCGGCAACCCCTGCCCGGGCGGGGGGACCCGCTTGGGTTTGCGGAAGGCGATGTCCTCCCACTCCCCCTCCTCGACGACGTCGAGGGCGGGGTTGCGCGCCCGGAACCAGGCGACGACCTCCTGCACGAGGTCGTCGGGGGTGGACGCGGCGCTGCTCACGCCGACCGTCGCGAGGCCCTCGAACCAGGCGGGGTCGAGGTCGGCGGCCCGCTCGATCCGGTGCGCGCGGGGGGTGATGCGTTCGGCGAGCTCCAGGAGCCGCATGCCGTTGCTGGAGTAGCTGCTGGTGACGACGACGAAGGCGTCGACGCGCGGCGCGATGCTGCGGACGGCGTCCTGCCGGTTCTTCGTCGCGTAGCACAGGTCGTCGCGCGCCGGCACGATCAACGACGGGAAGCGCTCGCGCAGCAACGCGACGGTGCGCATGGTGTCGTCGACCGACAGCGTCGTCTGCGTCAACACGACGACCTTCTCGGGGTCGGGCACCTCGACGGTGTGGGGGTCCTCGAGGGCGGGGTCGTGCGTGCGGTTGCCGAGGACCGACACGACGGTCGTGACGCCCGGCGCTTCGCCGCGCGTGCCGACGACCTCCTGGTGGCGGCTCGAGTCGCCGATCAACAGGATGTGGTAGCCCTCGCGGGCGTACTTCTTCGCTTCGCTGTGGACCTTCGTCACCAACGGACAGGTCGCGTCGATCGTCGTGAGGCCGAGCGTCTCGGCGCGGGCGCGGACGGCGGGCGACACCCCGTGCGCGCTGAACACGACGGTCGGGTCCAGCGTCCCGCCGGACGCCTCGACGTCGGCGGCGACGCCCTCGAGTTCGCCGAGGTCCTCGACGAAGTGGACGCCGTGATCGCTCTCCAGGCGGGACACGACGGTGTCGTTGTGCACGATGGCGTGGTAGACGGCGAGGTCGCCGCGCCCCTCCGCGCGGTTCTCGCGCGCCGCCTCCTCGACGGCGTCGATCGCCATGACGACGCCGGCGCAGAAGCCGCGGGGTTTGGCCAGGTGGAGGGTCTCGACCATGCGCGCAGCGTACCCGGCGGGGCGCCGGGTCGGCGTCGGCGGGACGGCGTCGCGGGTGGGCGTCGGGGGGCGGCCTCGGGGGGCGGCGTCGGTGCCGCGGCCACCCACGGGATTGCGCGTCGCCCGCCGGGGTGCTAGAGTCTGCTCCGCTCGGGGGCGATTAGCTCAGCCGGTTAGAGCGCGTCGCTGATAACGACGAGGTCGGTGGTTCGAGTCCACCATCGCCCACCAGGGGGGTCCCACCCACCCCCCAGAGAGGCTCCCCCGCCTCTCGAATCGAGGGCTCCCCCAGCCCTCTTTCCGGGGGCTCCCCCGCCCCCGGAGGATCCACCCCATCCCGGGAACGCGCCCCTTCGGGGGCGCGTTCTCGTGGTCGCGACGGGTGGGGGGCGAGCGCCGGCGCGAGGCGGCCGGGTCAGCGGGCCGCGCCGAACACGTCGCGTTTCGCGCCGAGCTCCAGCTCGAGGCGGACCGTCGTCCGGCCCCGCTGCACGGTGAGGTCGACCGGTTCGCCGATCGTCTTGCCGCGAATGACCGCCAACAGGTCGTAGAACGTGGGGGTCGCCTCCCCGTCGACGGCGACGATCACGTCGCCGCTCCGCTCGACGTCCACGACGTCCCCCTCCGGCCCGTACACCGGCGTCTCCTCGAACGACCGCAAACCGGCGGCCTCCGCCGGGCCGCCCGGCTGGACCTGGAGGACGATCGGTCCCGGCCGCCGCCCGAACGCCCGGGAATCGTCGCCGGGCACGTAATCGAATCCGGGCCGCCAGGAGAAGCCGATGACCGGCACGTCGCGGGACTCGCCCGCCGCGATGGCGGCCACGAGGTCGCTGGACGCCCCCACCGGCACCGCGTACGACGCGAACCCCGACGGGAGATCGAGCCCGCGCAGGAACGGCGGCACGTAGCCGTCGCCGGACGTGCCCTCCGCCGCGAAGCTGATGTAGCTGACGACGCCGACCGCTTCGCCGTCCTCGTCGAGGACCGGCCCGCCGGAATCGCCGGGCGCGAGGGCGGCGGTCATCTCGATCGTGTCGTCGGCGAAGTCGGCGCGGGAGGCCTCGACGCCGAGCCGGACGACCCGCCCGGCGCGGGCCGCGAGCACGTCGCCGCGGCTGTTGCCGATCGCGACGACGCCGTCGCCGCGACCGGGCGCGGCGTCCGCCAGCGGAATCGGGTCCACCTTCGTGTCGGTGGCGGCCTTCATCCACGCGAGATCGAAGTAGGCGTCGAACCCGACGAGGTCGAGGGCGACCTCGTCGCCGTCCGCCTCGATCCCCACGTAGCCGACGTCGCAAAACCCGACCGCGTCGTTCTCCACGACGTGGTAGGCGGTGAGGACGCCCCCGTCGGGCGTGACGTAGAAGCCGCTCCCCACGCCGAGCGCGCCGGCCCGTTCGCCGTCCGCACAGCGCGCCTCGATGCGCAACGCCGACGCCCGCGCCGCGTCGTACACGTCGGCCAGCACGCCGGTCGGCGCTTCGGGCTCCGGCGGGCGCGCCTGGACGTGCTCGAACGCGGTCGGGGGCGCCATGCGGGGCGTGAGCAGGCGCGCGCCGAGGTGCGGCGCGACGTTCAGCGCCAGCGCCAGCCCCACGACCGCCGCGAGGAGGAACCCGAACGGCGCACGGCGGCGGGGCGCGACCTCCACCGGGGGGACCGGTGCGAGGTCCCGCCCGGGGGCGTCGCCCGTCGCGTCGCCTGGGGGCGCGTCGCGGGAAGCGTCGAAGCGGTCGGGGTCGGGCGGCTCGTGCATGACCCGAGTATGCGGGACGCGGCGCCGCACGACTGTTCGCCAGCCGCCGGTTCCGGCGCGCTCGCGCCGGACGCGCCGCGGTATCGTCGCCCGCATGACGCCTCCCGACGCCGCCATCGACAACCGCGACGCCCCCGACTACGACGGCACGATCCGCGCCCTCGCCGACCGCCTCGCGACGTGGGCGGGCCCCATCGTCGTGGTCGCGCACGTCGACCCCGACGGCGACGCGTTGGGTAGCGCCCTGGCGTTGACGCGGGCGCTGCGCGCCAGCGGCAAGGACGTCACGCTGCCGATGGAGGTCCCCGCCTACCTGGCGTTCCTCGTCCGCGACGGCGAGACCCACGACCCGCTCGAAGCGCTCCCCGACGGAGCGCTGTTGTGCGTCCTCGACGTCGCCGACGAAGCGCGCGTCGCCGGCGCCCCGACCGACGGCGCCGCCTTCACGATCAACGTCGACCACCACGGCACCAACCCCCGGTTCGGGGACCTCGCGCTCGTGAACCCCAGCACCGCGGCGACCGCGATCCTCGTCAAGGACCTGATCGACGCGCTCCCGGTCGCCTGGACCGCCGACCTGGCCACCCCCTGCCTCACGGGCGTCCTGACCGACACCGGAACGTTCCGCAACGCCAACACCGACGCGCGCGCCTTCGCCGTCGCGCAGGACCTGGTCGGCTACGGCGTCGACTACGCCGCCCTGAGCGACCGGCTCCAGTGGCGCCCCCCCGGCTACCTACGCATGGTCGCCGAAGCGCTCGCGACGTTGCGCCTCCCCTTCGGCGGGCGCTGCGCGATGGCGGAGGTGTCGCTCGCCGCGAAGGCCCGCGTCGGGGGGGCGGCGGACGAGAACGACGACGTGATCGACGCGATCCGCTACGTCGAGGGGAGCTACGTCGCGGTGCTCCTGAAGCAGAAGGAGGACGCGGTCAAGATCAGCGTCCGCAGCCGCCCGCCCGTCTCCGCGCAGGCGATCTGCGTCGCGATGGGCGGCGGCGGGCACGTGCCCGCCGCCGGCGCGAAGCTCGAAGGGTCGGACCTCGACGCCGCCCGGGCGCGCGTCGAGCGCGAGGTCGGCCGGGAACTCGCCCGGCACGGCCTCGCCCCCGACGCCTGAGGCGTCCGGCCGCCCCGCCCCCCGCACGGGACCGCGAGGCGCGCCCGGCCCGGCCGACCCCGCGCTATCCTCGGGGCGTGCTGCAGGCCCTCGAGCTTCGCGACTTCGTTCTCGTCGACGCCGCCCGCCTCGACCTCCACCCCGGCCTCAACGTCCTCAGCGGCGAGACGGGGGCGGGCAAATCGCTGTTGGTCGACGCGCTCGGGTTGCTGACCGGCGTGCGCGCCGAGGCCGGCCTCATCCGCCGCGGGGCGGAGCGGGCGCTGGTGCAGGCGGAGTTCGGCGACGACGCCCCCCCGACCTCCGCATCGCGCGCGCTGGTGACGGAGGGCCGCAACCACGCGCGCCTCGACGGCGAACTGGTCACGGTCGGGGAGCTCGCCGACGCCGTCGGCGGGCGCGTCGCCGTCTTCGCTCAGCACGCCCAACAGGCGCTCCTCGCGCCCCGCGCGCAACGCGACGCCCTCGACCGGTTGCTCGACGACGACGGACGGACCGCCGCCGCGCGGTGGCGGGCGGCGTGGCGCGAACGCGCCGAGTTGGCGGCGGAGCTCGACGCGCTCCGCGAAGCCGCCCGCGAGCGGCTGCAACGCCGCGACCTGCTCGACCTGCAACTCCGCGAGATCGACGACGCGCAGCCGGTCGCCGGCGAGGAGGAGGCGCTCGCGACGGAGGCGCGGCGGCTGCGGCACGTCGACGGCATCCGCGACGCCCTCACCGGCGCCCGCACCGCCCTGGACGGCGACGAGGGCGCCCTCACGGCGCTCGCGGCCGCCCGCCGGGCGCTCGACGCCGCCGCGCAGCTCGACGCCGACCTCGAACCGCTCGCGCGGGACCTGCGCGACGCGCAGGCGGCGGCCGGCGCCATCCTCTCCGAGGTCGAGGGGGCCGGCGACGCGTTGGACGCCGACCCCGCCCGTCTCGACGCGGTCGAGCGGCGGCTGGCGACGCTGCAACGGTTGTTCGCCAAGTACGGCGACGGCAGCGCCGCGCTGCTCGCGCACCGCGAGGCGGTCGCCCGCGAGCGCGCGACGCTGGAGGCGGACGACGCGCGCGACGCCGACCTCGTGGCCCGCATCGCGACGCTCGACGCGGAACTCGAGGGGGTCGGGGCGCGCCTGAGCGCCGCCCGCCGGGCGGCCGCCGACCGCTTCGGGCGCGACGTCGCGCCGCTCCTGGAGCGCCTGGCGTTGCCGGGCGCGACGTTGCGCATCGCGGTGGACCCGGCGACGCCCGGTCCGCACGGTGCGGACACCGTTCGCTTCGAGTTCTCGGCGAACCCGGGCGAAGCGGTCGCCCCGCTCGCGCAGGCCGCGTCGGGGGGCGAACTCTCGCGCGTCATGCTGGCCGCCTGGACGTTGAGCGGTTCCGACCGCGCGACGCTCGTGTTCGACGAGGTCGACGCCGGCGTCGGCGGGGAGGCCGCGTGGGCGGTCGGGGAGCTCCTGGCGAGCCTCGCCGGCCGGCACCAGGTGTTGATCGTGACGCACCTCGCGCAGGTCGCCGCGCACGCCGACCACCACGTGGTGGTCGGGAAGCGCGAGCGGGACGGACGGACCGTGACCTCCCTCACCCCGCTCGACGAGGACGCAGCGCGCGAGCAGGAGCTGGCGCGGATGCTGGCCGGGCACGACGGGGACGCCGCCCGCGCCACCGCCCGCGACCTGCGCGCCCGCGCGCGGGCCGCGCGGGGTGCGGGCGCCGCCTGACGCGCAGCCGCCGTCAGGCCTGCGCCGCGGCGGCCTCCTCGTCGAGCGCGGTGAGGAGCCGGTCGACGTCCCCGGCGTCGGAGTAGTGCAGGAGGCTGGCGCGCACCACGCCGTCGGGCCGGTTCAGGTGCACGCGGGCGAGGCGTTCGGCGTAGGCGTGCCCGGCGGTCACGGCGATCGACCGACGCCCGAGGCGGGCAGCGACGTCCGCCGCGTCGGCCCACGGCACCGTGAAGGCGACCGTCGCCGTCCGGCCGTCGACGCCGGGCCGCCCGACCCGCACCGCCCCGCGTGCGTCGAGCCCCTCGAGAAGCCGCCCGCACAGGGCGGTCTCGTGCGCCTGAATCGCGGCGAACGCCGCCGCCCACCGCGCGCGGTCCGGAGCGTCCGCGGCCGCCCCCGCGAGCTCCCCGATCCACGCGAGGTGATCGAGCGCCGCCCCGAACGCCACGATCGCCTCGTGGTTCTGCGTGCCCGGCTCCCAGCGCAGCGGGCCGGCGGGGAGGAACGCCAACCCCCAATCGGCGAGCTCCGCCCGCCAGTCGGCGGCGATCCACAACGCCCCGAGGTGCGGTGCGACGACCTTGTAGGGACTGAACGCGACGGCGTCGGCGCCCCACGCCGCGGCGTCCGGGAGGCGGTGGGGGGCGTAGTGCACCGCGTCCACCACCAGGCGCGCGTCGCGCCCCTCGAGCCACGCGCCGACCTCGGCGACCGGCGCGTACGTCCCGATCAGGTTGCTGGCGGCGGTCATCGCCACGACCCGCACCCGCGCGTCCCAGAGCGCCGCGAGGTCGTCGAGATGCAGGGTGCCCTCGGCGTCGGGCGCCCACGTGCGGACCTCCACCCCGCGGCGCGCCAGACGCCGCCACGGATCGACGTTCGCGTGGTGATCGAGCCCCGTCACGATCACGACGTCGCCCGCCTCGAGGCCGTCGGCGACCGCTTCGGCGAGGAGGAACAGCAAGGTCGTCGCGTTCGCCCCGAACGCGACGCCGTCCGCGTCGCCGTGCACCCCGAGGAACGCCGCGGTGCGGGCCCGCACCGCCTCCTTCGCGTCCGTGACGCGCATCGAGGCGGGGTAGGCGCCGCCCTTGTTGACCTGCAGGGTCCGCATCGCGTCGTTCATCGCGTCCAGGACCCGTTCGGGAAGCTGCGCGCCGGAGGCGTTGTCGAGGAACGTGGTGTCGCCGCGCACGACGGCGGGGAACGCGGCGCGGACGGCGTCGAAGGGCACCTGCTGGGGTCGCGTCATGCACGGAGGGTACCCCGCGCGCTGGTAGCCTCCCCGCGAGGAGGTTCGCGATGTACGACGCCGAAGGCGAGCACGACGGAACGCCATGCCCGGCGTGCGGACGCACGGGCACGATCCGCTGGCACTTCGCGGAGGGCTTCGACGAGCTCGAGTGCCCCGCGTGCGGCTACCGAAGCGACGACGCCGACCTCATGGACTTGACGCGCGCCGCCCTGGACGTCCTCGAACGCGACGACGAGGAGACCGCGCCACCCCCGCGCGGTGACGCGTTGCGCGCCTGACCCGCGAGCGCTACGCTGCGGGCACGCGAAGCGTGGAAGGAGCGGACATGGACCCCGCGCGCGACCCCACCCCCACCCTGGATCCGGACGTCACGGTCGACATGGTGCTCGGGAGCGACGACATCCTCCGCGGCCTGAAGCACTACCGGCGGATCGCGAAGCAGGACCTGCTGCGCGCCGACGCGACCGAGGACCCCGACGCGTTCCGGCGGCACGCCGAAGCGCGCCGCGAGGTGTACGCCGAGCTGGCCGACCTGGCGTCGGCCCACCCGCCGGAGGCGGTCGCGAAGGCGGCGCTCGCGCGGTACGCGGCGTTGCCGTTCGTGACCGGCAGCGAGGCGCACGAACACGTCGCCGTGAAGGGCGCGGAGAACGCGCTCGAAAACTTCTTCCTGATGATCGGTCTCGCTCCGAAGGTCCGCCGCGAGGTACGCAGCCGGCGGCCGTCCACGCCACCCTCCGACGCGGACGCCTGACGCGGCGGCCGGGCGGCGGGGGCGTGGTAGAACGTCGCGCATGACGTTGGACGACGTCGCCCGCGCGGCGACCGAGAAACCCGCCGCCCTGCACGACCTCTCCGACCACGTGGTGTTCGGCGAAGGGCCCCCGGACGCCGACCTGATGATCGTGGGCGAAGCGCCCGGCGAGGACGAGGACCTGAGCGGTCGACCGTTCGTCGGCCGCGCCGGGCAACTGCTCGACAAGATCCTCGCCAGCGTCGACCTGGCCCGCGAAGAGGTGTACGTCACGAACCTCGTGAAGCGCCGACCGCCGGAGAACCGCAACCCGAGCCGCGAGGAGATCGCGGCGTCCGCGCCGCTGCTCGTGGACCAGATCAAGGTGATTCGGCCGCGCCTGATCGCGCCGCTCGGGAACGTCCCCACCCGCTGGTTCCTCGAGACGCAGGAGGGCATCACGACCCTCCACGGCACCTGGCACGACTGGAACGGCCTGCGCGTCATGCCGCTCTACCACCCGGCCTACCTGCTGCGGAACCCGAGTCGCGAGAAGGGGGGCGCGAAGTGGCGGATGTGGGAGGCGATGCAGACCCTCGTCGCCGCGCTCCGCACCCTGCCGGACGCCCGCGACCCCGTCGCGATCGACACCGCGAAACAACCGGAGTTGTTCTGAGGTGGCCGACCCCCGCTTCATCGGGCTCGTCCACAGCCTCCTCAGCTCCGCGCAGGCGGCGGTCGGGGAGCCCCACAGCCCCATGCACCGCCACCTCGAGCGCGACGGCGTGCACGCCCGCCGCACCGCGACGCGGAGCCTCGGCCTGCTCGAGCTGCTCGCGGAGAAGACGGCGGGCAACCTCGACGAGACCGAACGCGCGGCGTTGCACGATGCGCTCACGCGCGTCCGGGAGGCGTTGGCCGCCGTCGACCCGGACGGCGCGACGCGCGACGGGGAGGTCGAACTGCCGACGATCCTGCCCGGGATCCGCGACGAATGACGCGCCCAAGCGCGCGCACGGGGGGCGGCCGGTGAGGGCGGTCGTGCAACGCGCACGCGACGCGTCGGTCGCGGTGGACGGCGTCCCGGTCGGCGCGATCGAGCGGGGCCTGGTGGTCCTGGTGGGCGTCGCACGGGGCGACGGCGACGAGGACGTCGCGAAGCTCGCGGCGAAGCTCGCGGGCCTGCGCATCTTCGACGACGACGCGGGCCGCATGAACCTCGACGTCGCCGCGGTCGGCGGAGCGGTGCTCCTCGTCAGCCAGTTCACGCTGCAGGCCGACACCCGCAGCGGGACGCGGCCCGGCTTCTCCCCCGCCGCGCCGCCCGAGGCGGCCGAACCCCTCTACGCGGCGCTCGCCGACGCCCTCCGGGCGCGCGGCCTCCCGGTGGAGACCGGGCGGTTCGGTGCGGCGATGGAGGTGCGCCTCGTGAACGAGGGGCCCGTGACGATCTGGCTCGATACGCGCGAGCGGATGGGGGCCCCCGCATGGACGTGACCTTCGCGCTGTTGAACGTCGCGACGCTGCCCTGGTGGGCGTCGATGCTGTTGTTCCCCCGCACCCCGGCGACCGTCCGGATGGTGACGTCGGTCTGGCCGTTCGTGGGGTTCGCCGCGGCGTACGCCGCGCTGCTCCTCGCGACCCTCGCGGGGGGCGGGGCGCCCGCCTCGCTGGAGGCGTCCGCCCTCGCCCGGACGCTGGCGAGCCCCGCGGGGTTCCTGACGGTCTGGGCGCACGTCCTGGCGCTCGACCTGTTCGCCGGCACGTGGATCTTTCGCGACGCGCGGTACTACGGGCGTCTGCCCCGCGTCGAGCTGCTGCTCACCTGGTTCGCGGGGCCGTTGGGCCTCGGGCTGTACCTGTGGCGGCGCCGCACCTGGCGTGGACCGGGCGGCGCTCGGGTGGTGAACTGAGCGGCGCCGCCGCTCAGCCCTCCGCCAGCGCCCGCCCCGTCGGCAGCGACGTCGCGCCCTCGAAGGCGTTGACCTCTTCGATGAAGCGCCGGAACAGGTAGTTCGCGTCGTGCGGTCCGGGGCTCGCCTCCGGGTGGTACTGGACGCTGAACACCGGGTAGCGGACGTGCGCCATGCCCTCGAGCGTCCCGTCGTTGAGGTTGAGGTGCGTCGCGCGGAACTGGTTCCCGGGGATCGTGTCGACGTCCACGGCGTAGTTGTGGTTCTGGCTGGTGATCTCCACCTCGCCCGTCACGACGTTCTTCACGGGCGTGTTGGCGCCGTGGTGCCCGTGCCGGAGCTTGTACGTCGTCCCACCGACCGCGAGGCCGAGGAGTTGGTGCCCCATGCAGATCCCGTAGGTCGGCACGAGCCCCAGCATCTGCCAGACGGTGTCGTGCGCGTACTTCGGGCCGTCGGGGTCGCCGGGCCCGTTGCTGAGCACGAGACCGTACGGGTCGAGCGCCATGATCTGGGCGGGCGTCGTCTGCGCCGGCACGACGATGACCTCCGCGCCGGCCTGCTCGAGCTTGTAGACGATCGAGTGCTTGATGCCGAAATCGATGACGACGACGCGGGGCGTCTCCCGGAACGAGGGGCGGGCGTACGGCAGCGGGGTGGTGACCTCCGGCGTCATGTCGCGCCCGTCGATGTCCTCGTGCGCCGCGGCGCGCGCGACGAGGGCGGCCGCCTCGTCGTCGTCGACCGCGCCGTGGTGGATGACGCCCTTCACGACCCCGCCGGTCCGCAGGCGGCGCGTCAGCGCGCGGGTGTCGATCCCCTCGATCCCGACGATGGCGTGCTGCTCCATGAAGCTCTGCAGGTCCTGGTGGGCGCGGTGGTTGCTGGCGGTCCGCGAGAACTCGCGGACGACGAACCCCCGCGCGAACGGGCGGTTGGACTCCATGTCGTACACCGACACCCCGTAGTTGCCGATGTGGGGGTACGTCATCGTCACGATCTGACCGTGGTAGCTCGGGTCGGTCAGGATCTCCTGGTACCCCGTCATGGAGGTGTTGAACACGATCTCGCCGACCGTGTCCCCCGGTACGCCGAAGGCGTACCCGCGGTACAGGGTGCCGTCCTCGAGGGCGAGGACGGCGGGGGGCTTGTTCAGCAGCGCCATGCCACCTCCTGAGGCGGCATGCTAGCACCCCGGCCCGAGGGCGCCGTGCCCCGCGGGACGAACCGCGCGCCGCGATTCGCTATGGTGCCGCCGGGAGGTGCCCCGTGTCCGACGCATCGGACGGCCTGGTGCTGCACCACGTCAGCGTGCACGGCCTCATCCGTGGTCACGATCTGGAACTGGGGCGCGACGCCGACACCGGCGGGCAGACGACGTACGTCGTCGAACTCGCTCGGGCGCTCGGCCGCCACGAACGCGTGGCGAAGGTCGTGCTGTTCACCCGCCTCGTCGACGACGAACGCGTCTCCGACGAGTACGCCGCCCCGCACGAGACGCTCGGGCCGGGCGCGTCGCTGGTCCGCATCCGGGCCGGCGGCGGCCGCTACCGCCGCAAGGAGACCCTCTGGCCACACCTCGACGCGTTCGTGGCCGGCCTGATGCGGTACTACCGGGAGACCGGCGAGACGCCCGACCTGATCCACGGCCACTACGCCGACGCGGGCTTCGTCGCCAAGGAGGTCGCCGCACGGCTCGGCGTGCCACTGATCTTCACGGGGCACAGCCTGGGGCGCAACAAACGCCGGGTGCTGCAGCGCGCCGGCGTCGACGACGACGCGATCGAGGCGCGCTACCACGTCCGCCACCGCGTCGAGGTCGAGGAGGACCTCCTGCGCAGCGCCGACCGGGTGGTCGCCAGCACCCGCCACGAGGTGGAGCACGGCTACGAACTCTACGAGGCGCACCAGCACGCCGACTACCTGGTGCTTCCACCCGGCACCGACGTCGAGCGGTTCTACCCCTGGACGTACGACGTCGACGAGTCGATCGACCCGGGACCGGAGATCGTCGAGGCGCGCGTCCGGATGCGCCGCGAGTTGGACCGCTTCCTGAGCGACCCCTCGAAGCCGCTCATCCTGGCGATCAGTCGGCCCGACAAACGCAAGAACATCGACGGGCTCGTCGACGCGTACGGCACGAACAAGGAGCTGCAGAGCCTCGCGAACCTGGCGATCTTCGCCGGCGTGCGCAAGGACATCGAAACGATGAGCGACAACGAGCGCGAGGTCCTCACCGACCTGCTTCTGCGCATGGACCGCTACGACCTGTACGGCAAGCTGGCGCTGCCGAAGCGCCACGATCCCGACACCGACATCCCGGTCCTCTACCGCCTCGCGGCCCAAACGCGGGGCGTGTTCATCAACCCCGCCCTCGTCGAGAACTTCGGCATCACGCTGATCGAGGCGTCCGCGTCCGGCCTTCCGGTGGTCTCCACCGATCACGGCGGCCCGAAGGAGATCCTGGCGCACTGCGCGTCCGGTCTGCTCGTCGACGCGCGCGACACCGAAGCGATCCAGCGGGCGCTCACGTCGATCCTCGTCGACGAGGAGGCCTGGGACCGCTACAGCCGCGCGGGCGTGGAGGGGGTGCGCGAGCACTACAGTTGGCGGGCGCACGTCTCGACC
Source organism: Trueperaceae bacterium (assembly GCA_031581195.1). Taxonomy (NCBI): domain Bacteria; kingdom Thermotogati; phylum Deinococcota; class Deinococci; order Trueperales; family Trueperaceae; species Trueperaceae bacterium. The sequence goes on from JAVLCF010000029.1 coordinate 15,553, forward strand.
TACCTCGACGCCGTCGCTCCGCTCGCCGACGCGCCGCCCGAGGTGCCGTGGCGCGGCGCGGTCGGTCGCGACCTGCTGGCCGCCGACGCGCTGCTCGTGAGCGACATCGACGGCACCCTGATCGGTGGGGACGACGACGCCGCCGCCCTCGCCGAGCTCACCGACGCGCTCGCGGCGAACGGCGTCGCCTTCGCGGTCGCGTCGGGACGCCGCCTCGAGCTCGTGGAGGCCGCGATCGCCGACGGCCTCCCCGACCCGCTCGCGCTCGTCACGGACGTCGGCAGCGACGTGTTCTACGGCCCCGAGCGACGACCCGACCCGGGCTACCGGCGGCGGATCACCCGGGATTGGGACGCGGACGCGGTCCGCGCCGCCCTGCTCGAGGACGGCCTGACGCCGCAGGAGGACGCCGCGCAGACGCCGCGCAAGGTCAGTTTCCTGCTGGACGACCCAGGCCGCCTGCCCGAGGTGCGCGCCGCGCTCGACGCGCGCGGGCTGAAGGCGCGGTTGATCGCGTCGCACGGCGCGTACCTCGACGCCCTGCCCGAGCGGGCGGGGAAGGACGCCGCCGTGCGTTGGTTGGCGGAGACGTGGGGGTTCGATCCGAAACGGATCGTGGTGGCGGGCGACAGCGGCAACGACGAAGCGATGCTGAGCGCGAAAACGCCGGCGATCGTCGTCGGGAACCACCACGGGGAGCTCGCGCACCTGCGGGGCCGGCGCGGCATCCGCTTCGCCCGCGCGACGCACGCCGCCGGCGTCCTCGAGGGGTTGCGGGCGCTCGGCTTCGTGCGCTGACGCCGCGTCAGGCGGGCAGGGTGGCGTCCGTCGCGACCGTGTGCGGCGCGACGCGCGCGCCGGGCGCCACGGTGCAGCCGGCGAGGTACGCCCCCGCCCCGACGTGCGCGCCCGCCCCGACGCGCGTCCCGCGCTCCAGCACGACGCCGGGCTCCAGCACCACGTCGGGCGCCAACGCGACGTCGTCGTGCAGGAACGTCGTGCCGGGCGCCCGGAAGGTGACGCCGGCCGTCATCCAGCGCCGCGCGAGGCGCGCTTGGGCGATCGCTTCGAGGCGCGCGAGGTCGCGCCGGTCGTTGGCGGCCGCCGCGTCGTCGGGATCGGCGAGCGGGGCGGCGCGGACCGGCGCGCCGTCCGCGACGCTGGCGGCGGCGAGGTCGGTCAGGTAGACCTCCCCCTGCGCGTTGTCCGCCCCGAGCGCCGCGAGGCGCGGCCACACGTCGGGCCCGAGCACGTAGGTGCCGGCGTTCGTCTCCCGCACGGCGCGGGTGGCGGCGTCCGCGTCGGCCTCCTCCACGATCCGCGCGACGCCGCCGTCGGCGTCCCGGACGATGCGCCCCAAGCCGCTCGGGTCGCTCGGAAACGCGGTCGCGACCGTCACGCCCGCCCCGGGCGCCGCGCCGCCGGCGTGGACGCGCGCGAGGTCGTCGAGGGTCTCGGGACGCACGAGCGGCCCGTCGCCGTTCAGGACGAACGTCGCGGCGCCCGCCTCGACGGCGTCCGCCACCGCGTCGCGCGCGGCGGCGAGGGCGTCCCCCGTCCCGCGGGGCTGGGCCTGCCGAACGAAGCGGACGTCCTCGTGCGCGAGGGCGGCCCGGACGTCCGCCTCGCCCGCCCCGACGACCACGACGACGTCGCCGACGCCGGCGCCGTGCGCGGCGCGGACGACGTGCCCGACCATCGCGCGGCCGGCCACCTCGTGCACGACCTTCGGGCGTTCGGAGCGCATGCGCGTCCCCTGCCCCGCGGCCAGGATCACCGCGACGGAGGCGCCCGCGATCACCGTTTCGCGCGCTGGGTCAGGCGTTCGCGGCGGGGGCCGGCGTCGGGATCCATCCGCACCAACGCGTACGCGGCGACGAGGATCAGGGGGACCGACACGAGCTGCGTGAGGGTGAACAGCCCGACGCCGGCCGACGCGTTCTCGACCACCGGCAGGAACAGCGGGTTGTCGCGGAACGGTTCCTCGATGACGCTGCGCAGCAGCGAGTAGCCGAGCACGAAGACCGCGAACACGAACCCGGGGGTGCGGCTGCGGCGGAACGCCCACGCCAACAGCGGGATCAACGCCACACCGACGAGGGCGCCGTAGATCGGCGTGAGGTGCACCATGCACGCCTCCCCCGCCGGGACGTTCGCGCAGACGGGCGGTGCGTACGCCCACAGGTCGTCCCCGAAGATCACGCGCCCGACCGCACCGAACGTTTCGGTGCCGCGTTCGGGCCACGCGACGCCGATCGGCCACTCCGTCAGGCGCCCCCCGGTGTCGGTCCCGTTCATGACGTTGCCGATCCGCCCCCCGATGATCCCGAACGCGCCGATCGGCGTCAGGACGTCCAGCACCGACCAGGGCCGAAGTCCGCGCCGGGGGCCCAGCACGAACACGGCGAGGGCGATGCCGATCACGCCCCCGTGGATGCTGATGCCGCCCTGCCAGATGGCGAACGCCGACGCCGGGTCGCCGCCGGGCCCGAAGAACGGCCCCGGGCTGGTGAGGACGAACACCAGGCGCGCGCCGACGAGGCCGGCGACGACGAGCCACGGCGCCAAATCGAGGAGGGCGTCGGCGTTCATGTCGCGGCGGCGCGCTTCGCGGAGGCTCCACGTCGAGCCGATCAGCACGCCCGCGACGATCAACAGCCCGTACCAACGCAGCGCCAGGGGCCCCAGTTCCAGGAGAATCGGATCCATCGAAACCTCGCTTCCGTCTCGCGGGCCCAAGCCTAGCCCACATCGAACCGCGACTCACGCCAGGGCCGGCACCATCACGACCGCCATCGCGACGAGCACGAGCGCCTTCGCGACGACGCCGCCGACCGTCCCGGCGAACGCGCCGATCCCGGCGCGGACGGCGTCGCGGCCCGAGCGCCCGGCGAGGACCTCCGCGGCGACCGCGCCGACCAGCGCGCCGACGAGGAACCCGAGGGGCGGGAACGCGAGCAGGCCGACGAGCGACCCGACGACGCCGCCCCAGAAGCCGGCGCGGCCCGCCCCCCCGAGCTTCGCGCCGACCGCGCCGGCGATCAGGTCGACGGCCTGCGCGACGACCGCCAACGCCGCCACCCACACGAGCGGCGCGACGCCGACGACCTCGAACCCGCGGATCCAGGCGGCGGCGAGCGCCCCGACGGCGACGAGCGGCACGCCGGGCAGGACGGGGAGGATCACGCCGGCCAACCCCACGAGGAGCGCGACGGCGAACACCGCGTACGCCAGAACGACCGCGGCGCTCACGCGTGCCAGCCGCCGGGGTCGCCGCGACCTTCGCCGCGCAGGACGTCCAGGGCGTGCGGTAGGACCGGAAGGACCGCCTCGAGCGACTCCCGCGCGCCCTTGACGCTGCCGGGGAGGTTCACGATCAACGTGCCGCCCCGGACGCCGACCACCGCGCGCGACAGGGCCGCCTTCGGGGTCGCCTGCATCCCGACGGCCCGCATGCGTTCGGCGAGGCCGGGCACCTCGCGGTCCAGCACGTCGCGGGTCGCTTCCGGCGTGCGGTCGCGGGCGGCGAGGCCGGTCCCGCCGATCGTGAGGACGAGGTCGGCGTCGCCGCCGTCGCACCACAACCGCAGGCGCGCCCGCAGGCGGGGGCGTTCGTCGGGCAGCAGTTCGTAGCCGACCTCCTCGAACGGTGCGCCGTCGAGGGCGGCGCGGACGGCGTCGGCGGCGGTGTCCTCCCGTTCGCCGGCCGCGCCCTTGTCGGAGAGGGTCAACAGGACCGTGCGGTACATCGACGGCCAGGGTACCCCGCGGCCGCGCCACGGTCCGCTGCGGTAGGGTGCGGCCGCGTTCCGCGGCGCGGCCCCGTCGAGGGGCGGGCGCCGGCGCCCGCGCCGCGTGCGCGGGACACCCCCTCCAGGAGGCATGCGGTGAAGATCCACGAGTACCAAGCGAAACGCCTGATGGCCGAGCGCGGCCTCGCGGTCCCCGAGGGCCGCGTCGCGACGACGCCGGAGGAGGCGGTCGCGGCGGTCGGTCCGCTCGTCGAGGCGGGCGGCTCCAGCGTCGTCGTCGTCAAGTCCCAAATCCACGCCGGCGGGCGCGGCAAGGGCCGCTTCCTCGAGCACCCCGACGTCGCCGGCGTCAACGTCGTCACCGACGGCATCGAGGGGGGCGTCCCGTCGGCCGAGGCGAAGGTCCGCGCGTTGGCGGAGACGATGCTCGGCTCGACGCTGGTGACGGTGCAGACCGGCGAGGCCGGCACGCCCGTCCGGCGCCTGTACGTCGAGCAGGGCGTCGCCATCGCCCGGGAGCTGTACCTCTCGGTCCTCCTCGACCGCGCGACCGGCCGGAACCTGATGATGGCGTCGACGGAGGGCGGCACCGAAATCGAGGAGGTCGCCGACGCGACCCCCGAGAAGATCCTGCGCGAAACGATCGATCCGGCGGTCGGCCTGGCCGACTTCCAGGCCCGACGCCTCGCGCTGGCGCTCGGCCTGCAGGGCGACGCGGCGAAGAACGGGATGGCGTTCATGAAGGCGCTCGCGGCGTTCGCCGCGGAGATGGACACCGACCTCGTGGAGATCAACCCCCTCGTCGTCACGGAGGACGACCGGGTGTTGGCGCTCGACGGGAAGATGGGGTTCGACGACAACGCGCTGTTCCGCCACCCCGACGTCGCCGCGCTCCGCGACGAGGACGAGGAGGACCCCGCGGAACGCGAAGCGGGCGCCTACGGCCTGAGTTTCATCAAGCTCGACGGCAGCATCGGGTGCCTCGTGAACGGCGCCGGGCTGGCGATGGCGACGATGGACACCATCCAGCAGGTCGGCGGCGAGCCGGCGAACTTCCTGGACGTCGGGGGCGGCGCGACGACGGAGAACGTCACCGCCGCGTTCAAGATCATCACGCGCGACCCGAACGTCAAGGGGATCTTCGTCAACATCTTCGGAGGCATCATGAAGTGCGACGTCATCGCCGAGGGCGTCGTCGAGGCGGTCCGGCAGGTCGGTCTCGACGTGCCCCTCGTCGTGCGCTTGGAGGGAACGAACGTGGAGCTCGGGAAACGGATCATCGACGCCTCCGACCTGGACGTCGTGAGTGCGGAGGACATGAAGGACGGCGCCCAGAAGATCGTGGAGGCGGCCCGATGAGCGTGCTCGTGGGGCGCGACACGAAACTGCTGGTGCAGGGCATGGGCGGCGCCGGACGGTTCCATACCGACAAGGCGATCGCCTACGGCACGAACGTCGTCGCCGGCGTCCACCCCGGCAAGGGGGGGACGCACCTGCGCTTCGAGGGGGACACCGACGCCAGCGGCGTGCCCGGGCGCGACCCGACGTACGCCGTGGACGTCCCCATGTTCGAAACGGTCCGCGACGCCGTCGCGGCGACCGGCGCGAACGCCAGCGTCGTGTACGTCCCGCCGGCCGGCGCGGCGGACGCGATCCTCGAGGCGGCGGACGCCGGCCTGGCGTTGGTCGTCGCGATCACCGAAGGCATCCCGGTGCAGGACATGGTGACGGTGAAGCGGGCGCTGCAGGGCACCGCGACGCGGCTGGTGGGGCCCAACTGCCCCGGCGTCATCACGCCGCACGCCTGCAAGATCGGGATCATGCCCGGCTACATCCACCAGGGGGGCCGGGTCGGCGTCGTGAGCCGCTCGGGGACGCTGACGTACGAAGCGGTGAAGCAGTTGAGCGACGTCGGTCTGGGCCAAACGACCGCCGTCGGCATCGGCGGCGACCCGGTCAACGGCACGAACTTCGTCGACGTCCTGGCGATGTTCCGCGACGATCCCGCCACCGAGGGCGTCATCATGATCGGCGAGATCGGCGGGACGGCGGAGGAGGACGCGGCCGCCTGGATCGCCGACCACCTCGACAAGCCGGTCGCCGGCTTCATCGCCGGGACGACCGCCCCGCCCGGGAAACGCATGGGGCACGCCGGCGCGATCGTGTCGGGCGGCAAGGGCACGGCCGACGCGAAGATCGCGGCGCTCGAGGGGGCCGGCGTCGTGCTGGCGGAGACCCCGACCGACATGGGGGCGGCGATGATGACCGCCATGAAGCGCGCCGGCTTGGCCTGATGGAGGCGCTCGTCCGCCGCATCGCGGACGAGGGAACCGTCGCGCCGAACGGGCTGTTGCGCGTCGACGGGTTCGTCAACCACCGCCTGGATCCCGCCTTCGTCCTGGAGGCGGGGTCCGTCCTCCGCGCGCGGCTCGAGGCGGCTGGCGCGCCGCCGCCCGACCTGATCCTCACCGCCGAAGCGTCGGGCGTCGGTCCGGCGTTCGGGGTCGCCGCGGCGTGCGGCGTGCCGCTGGTGGTGGCCCGCAAGCGGGTGCCGGCGACCTGGGCGCCGCCCCTCCTGCGCCGCGACGCGGTCAGCCGCACGCACGGCGACGTCGCGACGTTCGCCGTGCGCGCCGACCGCCTCCCGGCCGACGCGACCGTGTGGCTGATCGACGACGTCCTGGCGCGCGGCGCGACGCCGGACGCCCTCGCGCACCTCGCGGCCGACGCCGGCGCGCGGGTCGGTGGGGTGGGCGTGTGGATCGAGAAGGCGGCCGACGGGGGGCGCGCCGCGCTGGCGGAGGTCGGAGCGCCGGTCGTCGCCCTGGCGCGCATCGAGGCGCTGCACGCCCCCGGCACG